>DASUZN010000046.1:0-9242 GCA_036376855.1 Gaiella sp.
GTGACCCGAACCAGCTCGAGCGCGAGGTTCCGGTCAGGCGGCGTCCGTGAGGCCCCGTCGCTCATCGCTCGCCCGATCCTACCCCGCCACCGGCGAGGTCGCCTTGCGCTCGGCCGCGAGGCGACGATCGGTGTCTGACACCGATTCGCTCCCGCCGCCGCCGAGCCGCCGGACGGCGCGACCGCGTCACATCCGCTCGGGGGCCTCGACGCCGAGGAGGTCGAGGCAGATCGCGACCACGGACTGCGTGGCCGCGCAGAGCGCCAGGCGGAACCCTTCGGCCTCCGACTCGAGCACGCGGTGGTGGTGGTAGAAGCGGTGGAAGTCGTCCGCGACGCGGATCGCGTAGGCGGACAGGGCGTGCGGGCCGCGACGCTCGGTCGCCTCCCGCACGACGCCGGGCAACTCGAGGAGCCGCTTCACGAGCTCGCGCTCCTCCGGTGCGAGCGGCCCTGACGGCGTCGGGTCGGGCTCACGCCCGTCGGCGTTCCGCAGAATCCCCGCGATCCGCGCGTGCGCGTACTGCACGTAGTAGACGGGGTTCTTTTGGCTCCGCTCGGCGGCGAGGTCGACGTCGATCTCGATCGTCTGGTCGTGGCCGCGCGAGAGGAGGTACCAGCGCCCCGCGTCAACCCCGATCTCGTCGATGAAGTCGGCCAGGAAGACGACGTCGCCGCGGCGCTTCGACATGGCCGCGGCCTCGCCGCTCCGCGTCAGGTGGACGAGCTGGTAGATCAGCACCTCGACCGCCTCCCGCGGGTGGCCGAGCATCTCCGCGAGCGCGGCGAGGCGCCCGACGTATCCGTGATGGTCGGCGCCGAGCACGTAGACGAGCCGATCGAAGCCGCGTGCGAACTTCCTGCGGATGTACGCGACGTCGGCCGCGAAGTAGGTGGGTGTCCCGTCGGAGCGAATCACGACCCGGTCGCGGTCGTCCCCGTGCGCGGTCGTCTTCGCCCAGAGGGCGCCGTCCGCCTCGAAGGTCTCGATCGCGTCGAGCGCCGACGGAATCTCGGCCTCGACGACGCTCTGCCGCTCGAAGCTGTCCACGTGGATCCGGAACCGCTCGAGGTCGGCCTCGATCTGCTCGAGCATCCGCGGCACGGGGTCGCCGGGCTCGCGTGCGAGATCGGCCACGTAGTCGCCCTGGTATCCGTCGGCCGGTGGCTCCTCGCCGCGCCGGATCGCGTCCACCGACGCCCTGAAGAGGTCCATCTGCGTGCCGGCGTCGTTGTAGTAGTACTCGCGCTCGACCTCGTTGCCCGCGAACTCGAGCAAGCGTGCGACCGCGTCGCCGTACGCCCCGTTCCGTGCCGCCGCGACGGTGATCGGGCCGGTCGGATTCGCCGAGACCAGCTCGACCTGAACGTGCTCGGGCACGTCCACGGAGCCGCCGCCGAACCTCCTGCCGGCGTCGAGCACCGCACCGAGGCCGGCTCCGAGCCAGGCGTCGTCGACCGTGAGGTTGAGGAACCCCGGTCCGGCAACCTCGACGGCCGCGATCCCGTCGAGCTGCGAGATCTGCCCAGACAGCTCCTCGGCGACGTCGCGCGGCGGCTGCCGCCTCTGTCCCGCGAGGCGCAGCGCGACGTTGGTCGCGTAGTCGCCGTGACGGGCGTCGGCGGGACGCTCGAGCTCGACCGGGACGCCGGCGAGGCCGGCCACAGCCGCCTCGAGCGCGCGGATCGGGTCGATCCTCTCCATCGCGCCATCGTACGGCCGGTCGCGGAACCGCAGCCGAGGACCCGCCGGAGACGGGGTGCGGCTACTCGGCGGCGGCGACGGCCGGTGCGCGCGTGGTCGTCGCGGTGCGTGCGGTGATCCCGTCGCGCGCCAGCGCGATCGCGACGTCCTCGCGGGCCTTGTAGATGCGCCACTTGACCGTCGCGAGCGTGATCTCGAGGGCGTCGGCGATCTCGGTGTAGGAGAGTCCGACGACGTCGCGGAGCAGAAGCGCCATCTTCAGGTCGACGGTGAGCGACTCGACCGCGCGCCAGACGGCATCGATCGTCTCGGTGCGCTCGAACGGCTGGTCGACCACCTCGAGCGGCGGGATGTCGTCCAGCGCGACGACCGCGCGGGGCCGGCGCTCGAGCGCGCGCAGCTCGTCGAGGACGCGGTTCTTCGTCACCTGGAACAGCCACGTCGTGAACCGCGACCGGTCGGAGAAGCCGGGCAGGCCCTGGTAGACGCGGAGGAAGACCTCCTGTGTCAGGTCTTCCGCGAGGCTGCGATCCCCGACGAGGCGCAGCACGTAGTTGTAGACCGGCTGCTCGTACGCCCTGACGATGAGGCTGAACGCCCGCTCGTCACCTCGCTGGGCCTTGCGGAGCACACCGTGATCGGGCTGCGTCAGGGCCAATGCGCCGCGAGCATACATCCCATTCGCGACGTTTCACACACAATTTACGACTCGGTGACGTGTCAGCGATCGTCGTGGCCGACAAGGCTCGTTCCGGTCATCGCGACGGGCCGCTCGAGTCCGAGTAGGTCGAGCACCGTCGGCGCGAGATCGGAGAGCTCGCCGCCGACGCGCAGCTTCGCGCCGGCGACGGTCACGATCAGCGGGACCGGGTTCGTCGTGTGGGCCGTGTGCGGGCTGACCCCGTCGTCCTCGAGGAGCTTCTCGGCATTCCCGTGGTCGGCCGTCACGAGGCAGGCGCCGCCGGCGCGATGCGTCGCCTCGACGACGTTGCCGAGGCAGGCGTCGGCCGTCTCGACCGCCGAGACGACCGCGGGAATCACGCCGGTGTGTCCGACCATGTCCGGGTTCGCGAAGTTGACGACGCAGAAGCCGTATCCCTCCGCGAGAGCATCGACGACGCGGGCAGCGACTTCCGGGGCCGACATCTCCGGCTTCAGGTCGTAGCTCGGGACATCTCGCGGAGAGGGGACGAGGATCCGCTCCTCCCCACCCCACGGCTCCTCGACGCCCCCGTTGAAGAAGTACGTGACGTGCGCGTACTTCTCGGTCTCGGCCGCGTGGAGCTGGCGCAGCCCGGCATCGTTCAACGTCTCGGCGAGCGTGTCGGGGACGACCTGTTCGCCGAACGCGACCGGACAGGCGAAGTCGCCGCTGTAGCGCGTCATCGTGACGACGTCCGCGTTCGCCTCGAGCAGCCGCTGCGTGAGCTGGCGGACGCGATCAGGGCGGAAGTTGAAGACGATCACGGTGTCCTTCGCGGGATCGAGTCGCGGCCGACCGCGGAGCACAACCGGCTCGATGAACTCGTCGGTGACGCCGCGCTCGTAGCTCGCGCGCACCGCGGCCACCGGATCCTCGGCGTTCGTGCCGATGCCTCCGACCATCGCGTCGAGCGCACGGTCGGTCCGGTCCCAGCGCTTGTCACGGTCCATGGCGTAGTAGCGCCCGACGACCGTCGCGATCCGGTCGGGCGGCAGCGTCGCGAGGTCGTCGGCCGCGGCGTGCGGCGAGACGTCACGGCCGTCGGTGAAGGCGTGGACCCACGTCCGCTCCTCCATCTCCGCGCGACGGGCGAGATCGAGCAGCGCGCGCAAATGGTCGATGTGCGAGTGGACGCCCCCCGTCGAGACGAGGCCGAGCAGGTGGGCCTCGCCGTCACGCTGCTTCGCGCGCCGGAACGCTCCGAGCAGCGCCTCGTTCGCGAAGAGGGATCCGTCTTCGACGGCGCGGCTGACGCGCACGAGGTCCTGGAAGAGGATGCGGCCCGACCCGATCGTGAGATGCCCGACCTCCGAGTTTCCCATCTGGCCCTCTGGGAGGCCGACCGCCGGGCCTGACGCGCGGAGCTCGGTAGCCGGGTACCGGGCTACGAGGTCGTCGAACACGGGCGTCCGCGCGAGCTCGACGGCGTTGCCCGGGCCTGGGGGCGCGATGCCCCAGCCGTCGAGGATCACGAGGGTGACGAGCGGCAGGCCGCCGCCGCTCATCGCTGCGCGGCGCGGCAGATAGCCGCGAACGACTCCGGCTCCAGCGAGGCGCCGCCGACGAGCGCTCCGTCGACCGCCGCCTCCGCCATCAGCTCGGCCGCGTTCTCGGGCTTGACCGAGCCGCCGTAGAGCACGCGTGTGTCGTGGAGCGCCTTGATCGTCTCGTGGGCCTCTTGCGCCATGGCAGGGGTCGCCGTCTTACCGGTGCCGATCGCCCAGACCGGCTCGTACGCGATCACGAGCGCGTCGTGCACGGGGATCGCCGCAACCTGGCGTCGGAGCACCGCTTCGGTCTCCCCCGCCTCGCGCTCGGCCCCGGTTTCGCCGACGCAGGCTATGACCCGCAGGCCGGCTCCGAGCGCTGTCTCGCACCGGGCGCGCACGGTGTCGTCCGTCTCACCGAAGTACTGGCGCCGCTCGGAATGCCCGACGATCGCGCCCTCGACGCCGAGCTCGAGCAGCATCGACGCCGAGACCTCGCCGGTGAACGCGCCTTCTACCGCCCAGTGGACGTTCTGTGCGTACACCGGGACTCCGTGCCCGACGGCCGCGCCGAGCGACGTGAACGGCGGGCAGACGACCGCCTCGACACCGGCGGGCGCAGCGAACGCATCCAGGAACTCGACGGTCTCGGCCGGCCCCTTGAACATCTTCCAGTTGCCTGCGACGAGCACGCAGGTGATCCTAGTCCCGACATGCGCGACGACGGCATCCGGTACGCGCGGAACGGCGAGATCCATCTCGCCTATGAGGTGCTCGGCCCGGGGGGCGGCGACGACGCGGTCCTGATCCGGGCGTTCGTCTCGCAGCTCGAGCACTTCAGGCGGCTGCCGGCGATGACCACGTTCGTCGAGAGTCTCGGCCGCCGGGGCCGTGTCATCTGCTACGACCAACGCGGCACGGGGCTCTCGGATCGGCTGCGGGGATACCGCTTGCCGACGATGGAGGAGCGGATCGACGACCTCCGAGCCGTCCTCGACGCCGCCGGCAGCGAGCGGGCCGTGATCGTCGCGCTCGCCGACGGCGGGCCGCTCGGCTGCCTGTTCGCGGCGACGCACCCGTCACGCACGGTCGCGCTCGTGCTCTGCAACACCCGCCCGCGGGTCGCGTGGGCGCCCGACTACCCGTGGGGAATGACGGAGCGCGACTTCGAGCGCGAGCTGGCGGCCATCGACACTAGCTGGGGCACGCCGGCCATGGCGGAGGCCGACGCCCAGCGGTACCGCTTCGGGGAGCTCCCGTTCGAGAAGATGGCGGCGTGGCATCTCGGGAACATGCGCCTGTCCGCCGGGCCTGGCGACGCGATGGCCGCGTTCCGGATGTTCTACGAGTCGGACGTCCGCCACGTGCTCGACACGATCCGGGTACCGACCCTCGTCCTGACTCGTGGCGGCGAGGCGGCGGCAGAAGGTGAAGCCTTCGCGCGGCTGATCCCCGGCGCGACACACCGGGCGATGCCGGGAATCGCCCCGTACGTGATCACCGAGCGCGCCGACGCGTACCTCGACGCGATCGAGCGGTTCGCGGGCGAGGTCCGGGACCGCGAGGCGGAGCTCGAAAGCGTGCTCGCAACCGTCCTCTTCACGGACATCGTCGGATCGACCGCACGGCAGGCGCACCTCGGCGACATCGGTTGGCAGGAGCTCGTCCACGAACACCACCGGCGCATCCGCGGCTGCCTCGCCCGCTATCGCGGCCGCGAGCTCGACACCGCCGGGGACGGGTTCTTCGCCGCCTTCGACGGCCCGGTGCGGGCGATCCGCTGCGCGCAGGAGATCGGAGATGCCGTGGAAGGGCTGGGGATCGAGCTTCGGGCGGGGTTGCACACCGGTGAGTGCCGCACGATCGACGGTAAGGTCGGCGGGCTCGCAGTATCGATCGGAGCGCGGGTCACGTCGCTGGCAGGCCCATCGGAGATCCTCGTCTCGCAGACGGTTCGCGATCTGGTCGCCGGCTCGGGGCTCGAGTTCGCCGACAGGGGCGAGCACGAGCTCAAGGGCGTGCCGGGCCTGTGGCGGGCGTACGCCGTCGTCTGACGTCTACGCGACCGGAATCGCGGCGACGCCGGGTAGCTCTTTGCCTTCGAGAAGCTCGAGCGAGGCACCGCCGCCCGTCGAGACCCAGTCGACCTCGCCGTCGAGTGAGAGCGCGGAGATCGCGCGGACCGAGTCGCCGCCACCGACGACCGTGTACCCGTCCACCGCGGCGACCGCCTCGGCGACCGCCTTCGTCCCTTCCGCGAACTGCTCCCACTCGAAGACGCCCATCGGCCCGTTCCAGAACACGGTCCTTGCCTTCCGGATCAGCTCGCCGAAGTGCTCGCGGCTGTCGGGGCCGATGTCGAGTCCGAGCCAGCCGTCCGGCAGGTCGTCGTACGGCGTGACTCGGCTCTCCGCGTCGGCGTCGAACGAGGCGGCCGCGACGACGTCGCTCGGAAGCTCCACCGGGAAAGGCAGCGCCGCCCCGTCCCGCAGCTCCTCGGCCATCTTGCCGCCGACGATCACGGTGTCGGCCCGGCCGCCGAGGTTCTGCAGCACGCCGAGCTTGTCCTCCACTTTCGCTCCGCCCGCGACGAGGACGAACGGCCGCGCGACGTCACCGAGGAGGCGGCTGAGATGCTCGAGCTCCGCGATGAGCAGCAGTCCCGCGTACGCGGGCAGAAGGTGGGCTACCGCCTCGGTCGATGCGTGCGCGCGATGGGCGGAGCCGAACGCGTCGTCGACGTAGAGATCCATGCCTTCTGCGAACCTGCGCGCCGTGTCGGGGTCGTTCTTCGTCTCGCCCGGATCGAAGCGGGTGTTCTCGAGGACGCGCACCCTGTCGTCGGAGACGAGCTCCTGCAGGCGGGCGGCGACCGGCGCAATCGCAAACGCCGGATCCGGCCCCTTCGGCCGGCCGAGATGCGTGCAGACGGCGACCTCCGCCGCGCCGCGGTCGAGCAGGAGCCGGATCGTCGGCACCGCGGCGCGGATCCGCGTGTCGTCGGCGACGGCGCCGTCCTCGAGCGGCACGTTCAGATCCGCGCGGACGAGGACGTGCTTGCCGGAGACGTCGGCGGTCTCGGCCGAGCGCGGAAGGCTCAATCCCACTCCATCGGGATCGGGCAGTTCACCTCGATGAGGTTCCCTGCCGGGTCGCGGAGGTGCGCGAAGCGGATGCCCCAGTCGGGCCGGTCGACGATCTCGCCGGGCTCGCCTCCGCGCTGCCGGAGCCCCGTAAGCGTCGCCTCGAGATCGGCCACGCCGAAGACGAGCATCGCCCCGTCGCCGGCCTCCCGGAGATCGACGACCTCCGATTGCCCCGTACGGCCCATGATCGCGAGCGTCGAGCCGCCGCCCGCGTCGAAGTCCGCATAGCCCTCCGTCTCGGTTCCCCAGGTCGGCGTCAGGCCGATCACGTCGCGGTAGAAGCGGAAGCAGGCCGGCGCGTCGTCGACCAGCAGCCGAACGTGGGTCAGCTTCACGTCCTGCTCACGGGAGCAGTCGCCCCACGAGGTCGACGAGGCGACACGAGTAGCCCCACTCGTTGTCGTACCACCCGAACACCTTCACGGTCGTGCCGTGGCTCATCGTCATCAGGCTGTCGAAGATGCAGGAGTGCGGGTTGCCGACGATGTCGGTCGACACGAGTGGGTCCTCCGAGTAGTGGAGTACCTGGGAGAGCGGCCCGTTCTCGGCAGCTGCCTTGTACGCCGCGTTCAGCTCGTCTTTCGTGACCTCGCGGCCGACGGTGACCACCAGGTCGGTGAGCGAGCCGGTGGGCACCGGCGCCCTGACCGAGACGCCGTCGACCTTCCCCTTCAGGTGCGGCATCACGATGCCGATCGCCTTCGCGGCTCCCGTCGTGGTGGGGATGAGGTTGATCGCGGCGGCGCGTGCGCGGCGGAGGTCCTTGTGCGGGAGGTCGAGGATGTTCTGGTCGTTCGTGTACGCGTGGATCGTGGTCATGAAGCCGGACTCGATCCCCGCGAGGTCGTCCACGACCTTCGCGAGCGGCGCGACGCAGTTCGTCGTGCACGATGCGTTCGAGACGATGTTGTGGCTCGCGGGGTCGTAGTCGCCGTCGTTCACGCCCAGGACGACCGTGACATCCGGGTCCGTGGCCGGAGCCGAGATCAGCACCTTCTTCGCGCCGGCGTGGAGGTGCTTCTGGGCACCCGCGCGGTCGGTGAAGATGCCGGTCGACTCCAGCACCACGTCGATGCCCAGGTCGCCCCACGGGAGGCTCGCCGGGTCGCGCTCGGAGAGCATCTTCATCTCCTCGCCGCCCGCCGTGATGACCCCGTCGCCGAGCTCGACATCGCCCGCGAACGGGCCGAGGACCGAGTCGTACTTCAAGAGGTGCGCCATCGTCTTCGCGTCGCCGAGGTCGTTCACCGCGACGATCTCGACGTCGGCGCCAAGTTGCTGCTGCGCGCGGAAGAAGTTGCGGCCGATCCGGCCGAAGCCGTTGATGCCGACCCGGGTTGCCATGCTGTTCTCGCCTCCGTGTGCTCGGGTTGCGTCCACCGCGAGTCTAGTGAGGGCCGGCGCGTTCCCGGTCCATTGCCGATTCCGGGTCGCGGGGCGCGCGCGTCGGAACGACTCGAGCAGCTGCGCCCGCGACAGCGGGCGCCTTCAGGGACGTGCCCCCGCCAAAGGCGGGGGATCCGAGCGGCGGATTCCACTCCCGCGGAATCCGCCTTGCGAACAGCAACAGTGCGGTGGGCTGAGGGAGGAGCTCCGAGGACGTCCCCTCCCCCACGTGCGCGCTCCGGCACCAGGCGGCGGATGGGGTCTGAATCCCCCGCCCGGGAGCGCGAGCCCACCGGGGTGGAGTATGGGGCCCAAGGCCCGCGTTCTCAACCCGGCTCGATCGATGCCGCCCGACCGGCCTCGACCTGCGCTACGAGGCGCGCGAGGCGGCCCGCCATGGCCGCCTTCGTCACGGGCGGGTCCGCACGCTCGGCGAGCTCGCGGAGCGAAAGGGACGGGTGGCGAAGGCGCAGCTCGGCGGCTGCCGCGACAGAGGGCGGAAGACGCTCCCAGGCGCTGGCTGCACGGAGCGCCCGGGCGGCGTCGAGCTGCGCCTGCGCGGAGCTGCTCTGACGCACGAGGTTCGCGTGGTCGGCGTTGGCAAGGCGGTTGGCATCGGCCCGAAGACCGGCCACGAGCGCCCGCTCCTCCAGCGCGAGGACGGTGGCGGTCGCACCGGAGACCGAGAGGTACCCCTCGATCGCGTCCCAGCTCTTCGCGTAGGCGGCCGAGTGAGAGTCGCGGTCGATCACGCGCATGCGAACACCGGCGGCGGACGCGACGCTGCGGACGAAAGCAGCGCCCGCGTGCAGCGGC
>DASUZN010000047.1:0-19198 GCA_036376855.1 Gaiella sp.
TCAGTAGTTGGAGCGCTCGATCAGCTCGATGCGGTACCCGTCGGGATCCCTGAGAAAGCAGAGCCGCGAACCGCCGTCGCGCACGCGGTAGGGCTCGCGTTCGGGCTCGATCCGGTGCTCCTTCAGCCGGGCGAGCGTCGCGTCAAGATCATCGACCCCGACCGCGATGTGGCCGTAGGCGGTGCCCAGCTCGTAGGCGCGCCCGTCATGGTTGTAGGTCAGCTCGAGCACGTTCTCGTGATCTCCGATCGAGAAGAAGTAGTTCGTCGCCTCGAGCTCGCCGTCACGGACGATGTCCATCTCGTGACTGAAGCCGAACCCGAGCGCCTCGTAGAACCCGCGGCTCCGATCGGGGTCGGTGATCCGCATCATGGTGTGAAGGAAAGAGCCCATCGCGCGATCGTAGCGGGCGCTCGCAGGCCCGCAGAAGCACTCGCAGCGTCTCGGGCCGAAGAGCGCATTCACTGTCGTTCGGAAAGTCAGGGGGGTCGCCACGGTGCGAAGGGCGCTCCCAGCCTTCGAGGATCGGGTCGTCCGATTCCTGAGCTCGATCCGGAGCCCGTTACCTGAGGAGGCGAATGCCATGACATCGGTCACGCGAACGCGGTGTGGGCTCTTCAGCGCTGTCGCCGTCGCGGCGCTCGCTGCGACGGGCAGTGGTTCGGGGGCGGCCCCAGTGAAGACGCTCAGGGGCACAGTGGGGCCAGGTTTCACGATCGCGCTGACGATGAACGGCAAGAACGTGACGAGGCTGAAGGCCGGAACGCCGTATCGCTTCGTGATCAGCGACCGCGCTGATGTTCACGACTTCCACGTGAGCGGACCCGGTTTCGATCGCACTCTCACAAGCGTGGAATTCGTCGGGACGAAGAGCCTCGTCCTAACGCTGAAGAAGGGGAGCTACAGGTTCGTCTGCGACCCGCACGCGGGGATCATGCACGGCCGCTTCTCGGTTTCCTGAGCCGCGAGACCCGACTGCACCGGGGTCGCCGTGTGCGACCGGCATGACGCGATGCGCGACGACGGCCCGGAGGCTAGACCGGGACTGGGGCGCCGCTCGAGAGTGCGGCGGGCAGCTCGTCTCGCGACTGAACGTGGAGCTTGCGGAAGACGCTCGTGAGGTGGCCCTCGACCGTCCGGGAAGTGACGAAGAGCGTCTGGGCGATCTCGCGGTTGGTGAGGCCCTCGCCGGCTAGCTCGGCGATGCGGCGTTCGCTGGCCGTCAGCGAGTCGATGCCCGTGAGAACGACCCGCCGCGGACGGGCGCCAGCGGCGCGAAGCTCGGTCTCGGCGTATGCGGCGAGGGGTCTGGCGCTGGCACGGTGGGCGCTGTCGAGGGCCTCGCGGAGCAGCTCTCGCGCCTCGGTGCGCCGATTCCGGCGCCGGAGCATCGCGCCGAGGTCGGCGAGCGTGCGTGCGCGCTCCAACGGGGCGTCGCCGCGCTCGAATGTGTCGATGGCGTCGCGGAGCAGGGATGTGCCACGGTCACCGCCGGCCACGACGCCGGCGGCGCGCAGGGCCACGCCGAGCGTGCGCGGGGCACCGAATGTTCGGGCAAGCTCGAGCTCCTCTTCTGCCAGGCGTTCCGCCGCTTCGGGCTGGCCGAGCGCCAGGTGCGCAAGGCCCGCGTGCGAACGCCACGGAAGAAAGCTCGGGCAGGTGATCATCGCTCGCGTCACGAGTGCGCCGACAGCGAGAAAATCCGCGAGGCCTTCCGCGACTCGCCTCTGTTCGACCCGCAGCCGGCCGCGTTCGAACCGAAGAAGCGCGGCGACGAGGGATCCGCCTTCAGCCTCCGAGGCGAGCGCCTCGAGCTCTTGTGCGGCCGCGTCGAGCTCTCCCTGATCGACAAGCGCCCCGATGAGTACACCGCCGTTGAGGACGCGCGAGAACGGTGGTGCCGGGAGCGCCGTCGCGGCGAGCGCGGTCCGGGTATCCACCTCCGCCGCGACGAGGTCGCCGCGTCGGAGCGCAAGCCAGCCGCGGTTGGCCAGGCCGCTTGCGAGCCGACTGCTGTCGCCCGTCGCCCGCGCCTGCGCGATCGAGGCATCGAGCAGTGGTCGCACCTCCGCATAGCGCTCGGCCCAGAACAGCGAGAACGTCGCCATCGAGAACCAAGCCGAGAAGAACCTCGGTCGGTTGCCCGAACCCGTCGAAGCACGACGGTCGGCGAGCAGCGCGCGGGTCGCAAAGTCGGCGCCAACCTCGGCGTGCTCGTTTGTCAGGACATAGCAGTACGCGAGAGCGGCGAGCAGGTCCGATGGTGCTGCTGGATGGCTTGCGGCTCGCTTGCGTAGCGCCTCAAGGCGGAGCTTCGTCGATGGTGCGGTCATGGGATCGTTCAGCGCAGGGAACACGGCGGCTGCCTCGAGCCTGAGCGCGAGCTCGGCATCGTGCGGCTCGAGCGACAACGCGACGCGGTCGAGAACGTCAACCGCCTCCGCGAAGCGCTGGGCTCGGATGTGCGCGTAGGCCAGGATCATCGTTGCCTCGGCGCTCGATGGGGCATCGGGCGCGCTATCCATCGCTCGCTGCAGGTGCTCGGCCCAGCCGGCAAGCCCGGCGCTCGCCTCGGCCATTCCGAGCTCGAGCAACAGTCTCGGCAGGTCTCTGGCCGGCGGCGGTTCAGCAAGCGCGCGGCGCAGGAGGATTGCCTCCGTCCCGGGCGCACCCTGCTTTCCCGCGGTCCGCGCGGCCGCGACCAACTGCTCGACCACCCAACCGTCGTCGGCGGGTTCGCTGAGCAGCAAGTGCTCGTCCACGCGCGCGTAAGGACCCGGTTGCTCGGCGAGGAACTGGGCGGCACGGCGGTGGTCCCGTGCGCGGTCTGCGCTCGAGAGCTCCGAGTAGATGCCGCTGCGGACGAGCGGATGCACGAACGTCAGCGGCCGGCCGGGCTCGAGGATCCCTGCAGCTACGAGCAGGTCGGCTGCATCGGCTGCGGCGAGCTCGTCGAGGCCTGCGAGGCGCGCCGCCTGCAGCAGGTCGCTCCGCTCGAGGACCGCCAGCGCCCGCGCGAGCCGGCCCGCATGCTCCGGCAGCCGCTGGAGCCGGAGAAGAACCGAGCGACCGACCGTCTGCAGTGCACTGTCGATGCCTCCCTCCCCCAACGCTCCCACCAGCTCACTGAGCAAGAACGGGATTCCGCGCGTAACGCGGAGGCACGTATCGATGTCGACCGGATCCGCGGTCGCACCGATTCTCGCTTCCACGAGCCGAGCAACACCAGCCCTCGTGAGTGGCGACAGTCGGACCACGTCGACGGAGGAATCGGACGTCACAGTCATGAGCAGGTCGGCATCCGTACCCACCTCCTGTGGGCGGGTCGCCACGACGAGAGCGACGTCCAGCTCCTCGAGCCGCGTGAGCAAGAACGCCAGGTAACGGACGGAGGCGGCGTCGGCCCAATGTGCGTCGTCGACGACCAGGCATAACGGCCCGGCGGCGGCGAGGTTGGCGCACAACCAATAGAGGCCGTGCAGGATCGCGAACGAGGGATCAACGCCGACGGGCGGCGGGCCGGCGGTCGGGGGTGCGCCTGGGAGCCCGAGGAGGTGGGCTGCCACGCCGGCGGCGCCCTGCAGCAGATCGGCGCGCTCGAGTTCCGAGGCTTCTGCAAGCGGGGGCTCGAATAGCTGACGAACGACGCCGAAGGCGAAGTTGGCCTCCATCTCCGTAGCCCGTGCCCGCAGCACGCGCATTCCGTCCTCTGCCGCCGCTGTCCGCGCCGCCGCGAGCAGCGCCGTCTTGCCGATCCCCGCGGGCCCCTCGATCACGACGAATCCGCCGCGCCCCGCGCGCGCGCCCGCCAGCGCCGACCCGATCCGCGCCAGCTCCTCGTTCCGCTCGAGCAGCGGTTCGGCAGCCTCGGCCACCTTCATGTCGCCAGCCTAACTCCCATGCGCGAAAAGTCACGAGTGTCGCCCGCGGTGCAATCGGGCGCCATGACACGCCCCGTGCGTGACGCTGCGGAAAGTCCGGGGGGTCGCCACGGTGCGAACCCGCCTCCGACGCTTCGATGATCGCCGCATACCGATTCCCAGAGCCGCAATTGGGCTCACGTGAGGAGACAGGCACAAGTGACCGTGCCGAAGCACAGAATGACGAGCAGCCGCCGCACACGCGTGCGCCGCGTCGCGTCGTGAGCGTCTCGCTGTCACGGACAGCGGACACCGCCGCCCAAGCCCGGCCCGATACTCGGACGGGCGCCCAGGCCACTGCCTACGATCACCTGATGGAGCGCCGGCTCGATCCGGCTCGGCTCGGAGACCACCTCGACCGGCTCTACCGAGCCGCCTGGGCGCTCTCCGGATCGCGAGAGGATGCCGAGGATCTCGTCCAGGAGACCTACACGCGCCTGCTCGCCCGGCCTCGCCTGCTCCGCAACGAGGACGACCTCGGCTACCTCCTGCGTGCGCTGCGCAACACCTTCCTGAACCAGAAGCGGACCGAGAGCCGCCGTCTTCGTCCCGGCCCGCTCCCCGAGCAACTCGACCTCGTCGCCGACACGCACGCGCTCCAGCCGCACGCCGCACTCGAAGCCCGGGAGCTGTACGCCGCGGTCGCCGCGCTCCCTGCCGATTTCCGCGATGTGCTCGTCGCCGTCGACATCACCGGGCTCTCCTACAAGGAGACGGCACGCGCCCTGCGCATCCGCGAGGGCACCGTGATGAGCCGCCTCTACCGCGCCCGCCAGCAGGTTGTGCGACGGATCGAGGGGGGCTAGCCGCCCGTGTCAACCCGTCCGGTGAGGACCTTCTCGCCGGACGAGGCTTGATCGCCGTCGGCACCCTCGCGCGTGACCGTCAGCGTCGTGAAGTCCCTCGGTGGGACGCCCGCCCACAGCGTCACGTTCCGGGCCTCGTTGAACGTCCCGACCGGCACCAGCACACCGGCGCTGTCCTGAAGCCAGGCCTGGTAGAAGCGCCCGCCCTCGAGGCGAGGAAGTCCCGTGGCGTCGAGCTCGATCCGCCAGCCCGAGGTTGTCTTGACAAGTGTTGCGTCGCCCGTGGCGCCCGGCTGGAGGTCGGTGGCAGCCAGGGCGGCGTGGAAGCGCTCGCCCGAGGGCTCCGAACCGAACACGACCACCCCGAGAGCGACCGCCACGACGGCGGTCGCTGAAGCGCCGACGAGGACGAGACGGCGTCGGCTTCGTACTCCGCGCTCACGTCGTTGCGCACCGATGCGTGCGCGCAGGGCCGCCGGTGCCTCGACCCCGTTCGTGGCGCGCTCCGCGAGCGCGACCGCCTGCTGTTGCTCGGCGAGCCGCTCGGCCAGCTCCGTCGAGTCGGCGACGCGTGCCTCGAGCGTGGCCCGAAGCTCGGGTGGCAGTGACCCGTCGGCAAGCGCAGCGAGCTCGGCGAGCTCGACGTCAGCTCCTTCTTCACGACGGCGTCTCATCAACACGGCGACACCAACGGTAGCTCCGAGCGGGCCGCAGCCTCCCCTGGATTTCGTTGCGTGGACACGGAAGAGCTCACATCCTGAATGACCCCACACCGGTCGTCGCTATTCCCCGCGCGCGACCCGCAGCCGCCGAAGCCGGGGAGCGCCTCGTCGAGGGGCAGATCGCGCGGGAATACACGCCGCGCGCCGGTGTCTTTGCGAAGAACAGAGCAACTACTCCGAAAGGGAGACGATGAGAAACGACACACGGCTCAACGCGTCGCGCAGCGCGCGGCACCTGTGGCTATCGGCTTCGGCCGCTGCCCTCACCGCGGTCGCCGCCGCGGCAGGGATCGCGGCCGGTCCCGGGAACGCGGCGCCGGGGCGCTACGCCGCCAAGGCCTCGTACGCACACAAGGCCGATCGGTTCAAGCACCCCAAGCTCCAGCACGGCGTCCTCACGATCGAGGGCACCGATGCAGGCGACAGGATCGCGCTTCGCCTCGCGGCCGGCGATTCCGGCGTTCTCCAGGTCGATGTCGGCGACGACGGCACGGCCGACTTCAGCGTCGCGCGCGCGGAGATCGGCGCAATCGTGGTGAACGGCGGCGACGGCGACGACCTCGTGCGGATCGACGACCGCAACGGGGCCGTCAACGCCGGCACCCCGACGACGATCCGCGGCGGAGACGGCGACGACACCCTCGCGGGAGGCTCCGGAAACGAAACGCTGCGCGGCGGCGACGGGAACGACGCGGTCGACGGCAACGGCGGGACCGACGTAGGCCTGCTGGGCGACGGCGACGACACCTTCGTCTGGGATCCGGGCGACGGCAGCGACGTCGTCGAGGGCCAGGACGGCCACGACACGATGCTGTTCAACGGCGCCGGCGGCGCCGAGCAGTTCGACCTGTCCGCGAACGGCCACCGGCTCCGCTTCTTCCGCACCCAGGGCGCCATCACGATGGATACCCAGGGAGTCGAGCGGGTCGATGTCAATGCCCTCGGTGGCGCGGACACCGTTACCGTCAACGACCTGCGCGGAACCGACGTCAGCGCCGTGAACGTCGACCTCGCAGGCGCCCTCGGCGGCGCGACCGGCGACGGCCAGCCTGACCGCGTCGTGGTGAACGGCACCGACCGCGACGACCGGATCGACGTCAGCGGCGACGCATCGGAGGTGAAGGTGAGCGGCCTCGCCGCGACAACCAGGATCCTGCATTCGGAAGTCGCGAACGATCGGCTCGAGGTCAACACGCTCGCGGGCACGGACAGCGTCGAGTCCGTCGGCCTCGATGCGGGAGCGATCCAGCTCTTCGTGGACGGCGTGCTCGTCCCGTAGACGAGCCCCAACCGGCATAGGCGGGGCCTCCGTCCGGAGGCCCCGCCACCCGTTTGGAGCCGTACGAGGCTTGGGGAGCCGGCCTCCGACCGAGGACGAAGCACACGAATTTTCGCATTCGGGGAATACGTGCCGGCTCGCGGTGTCCTTGCTTGCGAGCAATACCACCCGAGTAAAGGAGATCCCAATGCACAAGCGAATGCTGCTCACCGCCCTCTCCCTCGTCGCGCTCACGGCCGTCATCGCCACGGCCGCGGCCGCCGCCGCCAACCGGCGTGCTTCGGCGAAAGCCGCCGCGCCGGTGCAGGTGGAGGTCTTCGCGCCCCGGACCGGCGACGTCGCCGGAAAGCAGAGCAAGGGCTTCCTTGTCGATCTCGCCCTCCGCTACCCGAGCCTCGCGGCGAGCGGGGCGGACTTCCAGCTGACCGGGCCGGCGACACACCAGAACCAGTCCCCCTTCCCGGGAGGCTTCGCCGCCGGCGTCGACGAAAAGGTTCCGGGTCTGATCGTGCTCCTCTCGACCTCGACGGTCGGCGCCAAGAACGCTCAGAACCTCGCCAACCTCTTCAACCTGACCGCGTTCACCAACCAGAAGACGAACGAGATCTGGGACACCTGGATCGTCGGCGGCCCAAGCTTCGGCAAGAACGTCCGCTCGGTGCTGCGGGTTGCGGTCGCTGCGGACAGGAACAAGGACGGGATCTACAACGACGCCCCGGCGGTCGTCCCCGACTCGAACCACGACGGTCGCATCAACGCCGTCGACCTCCAGGCCTACGGCGTCGCCTCGAACATCGCCGTCGTCCCGTTCGAGATCCGCGACTGACCGAGATCACCTCCCCGACCCGAGCCCGCCGCCCGACAAGGCGGCGGGCTCGACACAAAGGATGAGAGCATGAGCGAACCACGGATCCTGTTCACGCCAATCTCTCGGACGGCGGACGAGTCGCGACCCGACCAACGCCTACCGGCGACGCTCCAGCTCGATTGCCTCGGACGATGAGCGAGACAGAAGACTTTCGCCTCACGGGCGGCTGCAACTGCGGCGCCGTACGGTTCGAGGTGACCGCGCCACTCGCCGGCGCCAGCTATTGCCATTGCAGGCGCTGCCAGCGCCGGAGTGGAACAGCCGCCTCGGCGAACGCACACCCCGCGCCCGGCTCGTTTCGGATCGTCGTCGGCGAAGACGAGCTTCGCGTCTGGAAACCCGACGACGGCGGGGAAAAGTGGTTTTGCGGCAACTGTGGCTCGTCGCTCTTCGGCCGCAACCCAAGTCACACCGACCCGATCGGCATCCGGATGGGGACCTTCGACGACGATCCCGGAGTCCGGCCGAGCGCCCGCCAATTCGTCGACTATGCCGCGCCATGGGAACCGATCCCCGACGACGGCTTGCCCCGGCACCCCGACAGCCGACACAAGCCCCGTCTCCGCGGCACGCGATCGACCGCTCCGGATCGGTGATGCGACCCCCGGACCGCCGGTCTCGGTACCGTCAGGGACGTGAACGCCCGCGCACACGGCGTCAGCCCCTGGCTCGTCCTCGTTCTCGTCTGCCTTGCGCAGTTCATGGTGATCCTCGACGCCACGATCGTGAACGTCGCGCTGCCGTCGATCCAGGCCGACCTCGGGCTGTCGGAGTCGAGCCTGCAGTGGATCGTCAACGCGTACGCGCTGCTCTTCGGTGGGTTCTTGCTTCTCGGCGGGCGCGCGGGCGACCTGATCGGGCGCAAGCGCGTGTTCCTCGCCGGCCTCGTGCTCTTCACGGCGGCCTCGTTCCTCTGTGGGGTCGCGAACGGCGAGACGATGCTGATCGTGGCGCGCGGCATCCAGGGCCTCGGCGCCGCGCTCGTCTCGCCTGCCGCCCTGTCGATCGTGACGACCACGTTCCGCGAGGGCCCCGAGCGCACGAAGGCGCTCGGTGTGTGGGCCGCGATCGCGGTCGGCGGCGGCGCGGTCGGCCTCGTGCTCGGCGGGTTCCTCGTCGAGACGTTCTCCTGGCCGTGGATCTTCTTCGTCAACATCCCCGTCGGGATCGCGGCATTCTTCTTCGCCCTGCGCTTCGTGCCCGAGTCGAAGGACGAACACGCGCACAAGAGCTTCGACCTTGCAGGCGCGACGACCGTCACGGCCGGCCTGATCGCCCTCGTCTACGGGATCGTGCGCTCCGCCGAGGCGGGCTGGGGATCCGCCGAGGTGCTCGGCATCCTCGCCCTCTCCGTGGTGCTGCTCGTCGCGTTCGTCCTGATCGAGCAGCGCTCCGCGGAGCCGCTCGTGCGTCTCTCGATCTTCTCCGTGAGGACCGTCCGTGCGGCGAACGTCGCGATGCTGATCGTCGCCGCGGGCCTCTTCGCGATGTTCTTCTTCAACACGCTGTACCTCCAGCGCGTGCTCGGCTTCTCGCCGCTCGAGGCCGGCTTCGCGTTCGTGCCGTTCACTGCCGGCGTGATCGTCGGCGCCACCCTGTCGCAGAAGCTCGTCCCTGCCCTCGGCGCGCGCGAGGTACCGCTCATCGGCATCGGCCTCGGGGCTCTCGGGCTACTCAGCTTCCTGCGCCTGACGCCCGACTCGTCGTACGTCACCGACCTGCTGCCGGGAATCCTGTTGACCGCCGTCGGCATGGGCCTCGTCTTCGTCCCGATCACGCTGATCGCGACGAGCGGCGTTCCCAACGACGACGCCGGGCTCGTCTCGGGCCTCTTCAACACGTCGCAGCAGATCGGCGGCGCGCTCGGCCTCGCGCTGCTCTCGACCTTCGCGACGAACAAGACGGCGGACACGCTCTCCTCCCTCGGCCGTCAGCCGACGCCTGCCGACCAGGCGAGCGCCCTCGTGGACGGCTTCCACGTGGCGTGGGCAGGGAGCGCGATCCTGCTCGCTATCGGGGGCGTCCTGCTCTTCGCGCTCCTCCGGCGCCGCGACGTGGTCGCGATCTCGGAGGGCGAGCTCGCCCCCGCCGCGGCGTAGAGCGGCTCGGCCCCTGAGCGCATGTCCCGTGACGCACCCACCCCGACCGGCATGGCGCTGCCGCGCCTGCCATTCTCACCCGTCATCCGGAGCGGCGACCATGTCTTCACTGCCGGCCAGGTCGCGCACGGTCTCGACGGCGAGATCGTCACGGGCGGGATCGCCGAGCAGACGACACAGGTGCTCGCCAACCTGCAGGCTTGCCTGGCCGCGGCAGGCTGCGGGCTCGACGACGTGCAGAAGGTGAACGTCTACCTCGCCGACCTGGCGGACTTCGAGGGGTTCAACGCCGTCTATCGGGCGGCGTTCGCGGAGCCGTTCCCCGCCCGCACCACGGTGCAGGTCGGCTTGCCGCCGGGCCTGTTGATCGAAGTCGAGGCCGTCGCCCGACTCCCGGGTCGGTGACGTCGCTCGACACGCCGGTCGCGGTCGTCGACCTCGACCGGCTCGACCGCAACCTCGAGCGCTGGCAGGCGCATTGCGACGCGGTCGGGCTCCTGAACCGGCCGCACGTCCAGACGCACTGCTCCGTCGAGATCGCGCAGCGGCAGCTCGCGCTCGGCGCCGTCGGGATCACGTGCCAGAAGCTCGGCGAGGCGGAGGTGATGGTGGACGCCGGCCTCACCGACATCCTCGTCCCCTACAACATCGTCGGCGAACGAGCTGGTGGCGCTCCGGGACAGGCAGGAGCCGAGGGCGCTCCCGGTCGACGCGCGAGGCCGGTCACGGTGACGTGGAGCGGGTCAGATCCCGCGGTCCGCCCACTTGACCCAGCTCGCCAGCGCGAAGGGCAGGCTTGCGAGCAGCGCGCAGGCCCCGAGCACGACGTGACCGGTCACGAACAGCACGACGCCGACGAGGATCACGGCGACGAACACGGCCAGGGCGACGAGAAAGGCCATTGCTACTCCTTCTTCAGTGGGGGTGGCGGGAGCCTACTTCGCTTCTGAGACGATGCAAACCCCATGCAGCTCCCTCCGTTTCGCATCGAGCGCTGGTACGAGCGCTACGAGTTCACGACCGAGCTGCAGCTCTCGTCGAGCGACTGCGAGTCAGTCTCCATCGCGGAGCTGCTCGGACTCGAGCCGGATGCGCGCGAGCGGCTCGAGTCGCTCCACCTCGGTTACACGGAGGTCCCTGGGTCGGTGGAGCTGCGTGAGGCGATTGCGGCGCTCTACGGGTCGACCGACGCGAGCTCGGTCGTCGCGCTCGCGGCGGCCGAGGAGGGGATCTTCGCCGTCGAGTCTGCCGTCCTCGGGTCCGGAGACCACGCCGTCGTCGAGGTGCCGTGCTACGAGTCGGCACTCGCAGTCGCCCGGTCGACCGGCGCCGCCGTCGACGTCTGGCGCCGCTCGTACGCCGACGGCTGGGCGCACGACCTCGACGCCTTCGAACGGCTGCTGCGACCAGGCACGAAGCTCGTCTACGTCAACACGCCGCACAACCCGACGGGGACGTCGATGTCGGGCGCCGTGCTCGACCGCATCGTCGAGCTGTGCGCGGAGCGCGATGCGGTTCTCGTCTGCGACGAGGTCTATCGCGAGCTCGAGCACGACCCGGCATCCCGGCTCCCCGCCGCCTGCGACCTCTACGAGCGCGCCGTGTCGCTCGGCAGCGTCTCGAAGACGTACGGCCTGCCAGGCCTGCGGACGGGCTGGATCGCGTGCCGTGACGCGACCCTCCGGGGCGAGATCGTCGCCGTCAAGCTGTACACGACGATCTGCTCGAGCGCGCCGAGTGAGCTCCTCGCGGCGCTCGCGCTGCGGCACCGGGAGCGGTTCGTCGAGCGAAACCGCGCGCTCGTTCTCGAGAACCTCGCGCTGGCCGACGCGTTCGTCGCCGCGCACGCGGAGCGGCTCGACTGGGTGCGGCCGGATGCGTCGCCGATCGGCTTTCCCCGGCTCCGCGTGCCCGACACGCTCGCGTTCTGCGAGCGCCTCGCCGCCGAGGCGGGCGTACTCCTCCTTCCGGGCGACGTCTACGACCAGCCCGGCCACGTCCGGCTCGGGCTGGGCCGGCGCGGCGCGTCCGAGGCGTTCGAACGGCTCGGCCGCTTCCTCGCCGCTGCCTGAGCGCGCGTTGGCGAAGAACGGTGTCTGACACCGTTTCGCGGCCCTCGCTCAGCCGTCGGCGAAATCCTCCTCGACGAGGCCGAAGAGAACGCCGTCGACCCAGGTCTCGTTTCGCCAGTAGGCCTTCCGGCGGACGCCCTCGCGCACCCAGCCGGCGCGCTCCGCGTGCTGGAGCCCGCGCTCGTTGAACCCGTAGACCTCCATCTGGAGGCGATGAAAGCCGTGCTCGCCGAACAGGTGCCGCTGCACCGTGCGCGCCGCCTCGACTCCGACACCGTGCCCGCGGAACGACGGTGCGATCGCGAGCCCGCTCAAGGAGGCGATCCGCGAGCGCCGGTTGACGACCTCCCACGTCACCGTGCCCGCGCGTTCGCCGTCGGCCTCGATCACCAGGACGCCGAACAGATCCGGCTCCCTGCTCGAGCGCGCTACCTGCTCGGCGAGCGCCTCGGCGGTGGATGGGCGCGAGGCGGCGAGAAACGGCTCGACATCGGGGTCCCCCGCGAGCCCGGCGAGGAACGGCACGTCGTCGAGCGTCGCACGACGGAAAGAGACGTTCACGCGACCACGCTATCCACGCCGCAGCCGCGGCTGCGTTCCCGTCCCGAGCACCGTCCCGCCAAGGATCAACAGGAGCCCCGCGAGCGCAGACGCGGTCACCGGCTCGTCGAGGATGACCGTCCCGTAGACGAGAGCGAACGCGGGCACGAGATAGGTGACGAGGATCGCCCGCGAGGCGCCCACCCGCGCGATGAGCGTGAAGTAGAGGAGATAGGCGAGGCCGGTGCCGAGAGCGCCCAGGGCAACGATCGCGGCCACTGCCTTCGCGGGCGGCGCCTCGGCCGGCAGCTGGGCGAGCGCGACCGGGGCCGCGAGCAGCGTCCCGACGACGAGCTGCCCGATCGTCACCTCGAGCGGCGCGAACGACCGCACCGCCCGACCGGCGTAGAGGACGGAGAGCGCGTAGCAGGTGGCCGTGCCGAGCACCGCGAGCGCCCCGACGAGCTGGCCACCCTCCTGGACCCCGACGAGGAGCGCGACACCCATGAACCCGACCACGACCCCCACGAGCCGGAGCCCGTGCACGCGCTGCGAGGGATCGATGCGCATCGCCAGCACCACCGTCAGGATGGGCGCAGCGGCCTGGATCACCCCCGCGAGCCCCGAGTCGATTCGTGTCTCCGCGAACGCGAGGAGCCAGTACGGCACCGCGTTGTTGAGCGTCCCCAGGACGAGGAACGGCACCCACATCCTTCTAACGTCGGGGAAGGCGCCTCGCGCGACGACGACCGGCACGAGCACGGCGACCCCGACCAGCAGCCTCCCGAAGACGACCACCGCGGGCTCGAGGTCCTCGACGCCGAGCTTGATGAAGAGGAACGACGCGCCCCAGATCGCAGCGAGCGCGAGAAGGAGAGCCAAGTCGCGCCGGTGCACCGTGCGACGCTACCGGGGCCGCCCGACCACCGGGCTAGACTGGCGTCCTGAGCTCGGTCGTGGAACAGCCGCTCCATCGTCAGCTCGGCCTCACGGACGGGGAGCTCGCTCGTATCGTGTCGCTGCTCGAGCGAGAGCCCAACCACTTCGAGCTTGCCGTGTTCTCTCTCCTCTGGTCGGAGCACTGCGGCTACAAGCACTCCGCCCTCCTCCTCCGGCGCCTGCCGAGCGACGGGCCGCGCGTCCTCCAGGGCCCCGGCGAGAACGCGGGCGTGCTCGACCTCGACGACGGCCTCGCCGTCGCGTTCAAGGTCGAGAGCCACAACCACCCCTCGGCGGTCGAGCCCTTCCAGGGTGCCGCGACCGGGGTCGGAGGAATCCTCCGCGACATCTCTGCGATGGGCGCGCGACCGGTCGCGCTGCTCGACGGGCTCCGCTTCGGCGCCCCGGACGATCACTTCTCTCGTGCGGTCGGTGGTGTTGGCCACTATGGCAACTGCGTCGGCGTGCCGAACGTCGGCGGCGAGGTCGTCTTCGACGACGCCTACGCCTCCAACTGCCTCGTCAACGCCATGTGCGTGGGCCTGCTGCCGGTCGAGCGTCTCGTGCGTGCCAAGGCGACCGCTGCCGGAGCGCTCGTCGTGCTCTACGGAGCCACCACGGGCCGCGACGGAATCGGTGGAGCGTCGGTGCTCGCGAGCGCGGAGCTCGGCGAGGACGACGCCGACAAGCGGCCGTCCGTCCAGGTCGGCGACCCGTTCACCGGCAAGCGGCTCATCGAGGTGTCGGCCGAGCTCGTCGAGCGCGGCCTCGCGCTGTCGCTCCAGGACTGTGGGGCGGCAGGGCTCGCGTCGTCGCTCTCGGAGATGGCCGCCGACTACGGGATCGACGTCCATCTCGACCGCGTCCCGCAGCGCGAGGAAGGCATGGAGCCCTGGGAGGTGATGATCTCGGAGTCGCAGGAGCGGATGGTCGCGATCGTCGCGCCCGAGCGGCTTGCCGACGTCGAGGCGGTGATCGACCGCTGGGAGCTCCACCGCGCCGTCATCGGCGAGGTCACGGAGAGCGGTCTTCTGCGCGCCACGTGGGACGGCGAGGAAGTGGGTGCGGTCCCGGCGCGGCTGCTCACCGACGAATGTCCGCGGTACGCGGTCGAGCGCGAGGGTCGTGTCCCACCGCCGGAGCGCCCGACCCCGGTGCCGCCGACGCGAGCGGCGCTCCTCGAGCTGCTCGCCTCTCCCGCGCTGTGCTCGCGCACCTTCGTCACCCGTCGCTACGACCAACTCGTCCAGTCACGCACCGTGCGCCGGCCCGGGCTCGACGCGGCGGTGCTGCGGCTCCGGCCTGACCGGCGCGGGCTGGCGGTGGCGCTCGACGGGCAGGGACGCATCGGCTCGCTCGACCCGCGGCTCGCGGGGCAGCTCGCCGTCCTCGAGGCCGCTCGGAACGTCGCGTGCACCGGCGCGGAGCCGATCGGCTTCACCGACTGCCTCAACTTCGGCAACCCGGAGAAGCCCGAGATCGGATGGGAGCTCGCGGAGGTGATCGAGGGCATGGCGCTCGCGTGCGAGGCGCTCGGCGTCCCGATCGTCTCCGGGAACGTGTCGCTCTACAACGACACCGGCGGCCGGTCGATCCCGCCGACGCCGGTGGTGGGCTGCGTCGGCCTCGTGCCCGACGTGCGGCGCGTCCCGGGCGGCTGGCGCGAGGGTGATGCGATCCTGCTCGCCCGCTCGCGCTCGCCGCTCACGTTCGCGGGCTCCGAGGCGCAGGCCCGCTGGGGGACGCTCGGCGGGTCGCCGTCGCTCGACCTCGCGAGCGAGTGCGCGCTCATCCGCCATGCGACGCGCGCCGGACAGCACGCCTCGCTCGTCCACGACGCGGCCGAAGGAGGGCTGGCCGTCGCGCTCGCCGAGGCGGCCCTCTGGAGCGGCGTCGGCGCCGAGCTCGATCTCGAGGACGACCCGCTGACGCTTTTCGGCGAGGTCGGCGGCCAGGTCCTCGTGGCGTTGCCCCCGGGTGACATCGAGCCCGATCCGACCGGCGCAGAGGTCGAGGTGCGGCGAATCGGCATCGTCGGCGGGGACGCGATCCTCGGGGTCCGGCTGGACGAACTCGCAGCAGCGTACGAGGGGAGCCGCTGATGTGCGGCGTGTTCGGTGTCCGTTCGGACGAGCGCGATGTCGCCCGGCTCACCTACTTCGGCCTCTTCGCGTTGCAGCATCGCGGCCAGGAGTCGGCGGGGATCGCGGTCTCCGAGAACGGCCGCGTCACGGCACTCCGCGAGATGGGCCTCGTCCCGCAGGTGTTCGACGAGGAGAAGCTCGCCGCGCTGCCCGGCGAGGTCGCGATCGGCCACACGCGCTACTCGACGACCGGCGGCGCGTACTGGTCGAATGCCCAGCCGCTCGTGCACCACGGCACGGCGCGTACGGTTGCCCTCGCGCACAACGGCAACCTCGTCGACCCCACGCCGCTCCGCGACGAGCTTCTCGCCGGAGGTGTTCGCATCGCCTCGACGTCGGACACCGAGGTGATCGCCGCGCTGATCGGCCGCGACTCCGCGCCTCTCCCCGAGGCCGTCGCTGCCTCGATGCAGCGGCTCGAGGGCGCGTACTCGACCGTCGCGATCGCGGACGGCACGCTCGTCGCCTTCCGCGACCCGCTCGGGATCCGTCCGCTGACGCTCGGCCGGATCGGAGACGACTGGGTCGTCGCGTCGGAGACCTGCGCGCTCGACCTCGTCGGCGCCGACGTCGTCCGGGACGTCCTCCCGGGCGAGGTCGTCTGGGTCGACGAGGACGGATGCCACTCGGCGCAGGCCGTCCCGCGGGGCCGCAGCGCCGCGTGCATCTTCGAGCACGTCTACTTCGCGCGGCCGGACTCGACGCTCGGCGGCACGGGCGTCCACGCGGCGCGTGTGCGCATGGGCGCGCGGCTCGCCGAGGAGGCGCCTGCCGACGCAGACCTCGTGATGCCCATCCCCGACTCCGGCACACCGGCTGCGATCGGCTTCGCGAAACGTTCCGGCATCCCGTACGAGGAAGGGCTGATCAAGAACCGCTACGTCGGCCGCACGTTCATCGAGCCCGACCAGGAGCTTCGCCGCCAGGGGATCCGGCTGAAGTTCAACCCCCTCGACGAGATCGCCGGCAAGCGGCTCGTGGTCGTCGACGACTCGATCGTGCGCGGCAACACGATGCGCGCGCTCGTGCAGATGCTGGACGACGCCGGCGCGGCCGAGGTGCACGTTCGCATCTCGTCGCCACCGGTCGTCTCGCCGTGCTTCTACGGCATCGACATGGCCGACGAGGCGGAGCTTGCCGCCGCGCACCGCTCCTTCGAGGAGATGCGCGACCACGTGGGGGCGACGAGCCTCCACTACCTCTCGCTCGACGGCATGCAATGGGCGACGGGCATCCCGGAGGAGGACGTCTGCCGGGCGTGCTTCACCCGCAGCTATCCGACCCGCGTCCCTTCGGAAGGCCTCGCGGCGAAGCTTCGCTTCGAAGGCACCGTCTCCAGAAGCTGATCACCGGCCCATCCGGGGCACCGTATCCGGTCGGCCTCGCCGGACGGTCGACTACGCTCGCAGCGTGTCGCCGGACGATCAGACGTACGCCGCCGCAGGGGTCTCGCTCGCCACGGCCGAGGCCGTCGTCGACCGCCTCCGTGCCGCGGTCGACTCGACGCGGACGCCGGGGGTCGAGGGGGGCTTCGGCACGTTCGCCGGGCTCTATGGGATCGACGAGCGGCGTCTGCTCGCGGCGTCGACCGACTCCGTCGGGTCGAAGCTCGTGCTGGCACGTCGCGCCGGGAAGCTCCGCTGGTGCGGCGCCGACCTCGCCGCACACGGGATCAACGACGTCCTGACGACGGGCGCCGAGCCGTTGTTCTTCCTCGACTACGTGGCCGCGAACGCGATCGACACGGAGCAGGTCGCGGAGCTCGTCGAGGGCGCAGCGGACGTCTGTCGCGCCGCGGGCTGCGCGATTCTCGGCGGCGAGACGGCCGAGCTGCCCGGGATCTACCGCGACGAGGAGCTCGACTTCTGCGGCACCGTCGTGGGCCTCGTCGACCGCGACGACGTGATCGACGGCTCGCGCGCCCGGGACGGCGACCTCGTCATCGGGCTGCCGTCCGCGGGCATCCACGCGAACGGCTTCTCGCTCGTGCGGCGCATCGTCGGCGACGACCCGTTCGACGCCGACCTCCTGCTGCCGCCGACTCGCTGCTATCTCGACGACGTCCGCGACCTCCGCGCCCGTGCCGACGTCCGGGCGCTGGCCCATGTGACCGGCGGCGGGATCGCCGGAAACCTCGCGCGCGTCCTCCCGGAGGGCATCGGCGCGGTGATCGACCCCGCATCGTGGCGGCGGCCGTCGGTCTTCGACTGGCTCGCCGAGCACGGCGTGTCCGAGGACGAGCTCCGCCGCGTCTTCAATATCGGGATCGGCTACTGCGCCGTCGTGCCGGCCGCCCACGTCGAGTCGTCCGACGTCGTCATCGGGCGGCTGGAAGCGGGCGTCGACGGCGTCGTGTGGAGCGGCGTGTGATCGGCGTGCTCGTCAGCGGCGAGGGGACGAACCTTCAGGCACTGGTCGACGCGGGCCTCCCGATCGTCGCGGTCGCATCGAACCGCGTCGGCGTTCGCGCGCTCGCCCGCGCCGAGGCGGCGGGCATCCCGACCGCCGTCTTCGCGGCCGAGGACTACCCGTCCCGCGAGGCGCGCGACGAGGCGATGGCCGGCTGGCTCCGCGAGCGCGACGTCGAGCTCGCGGTGCTCGCCGGCTACATGCACCTGCTGCGCCCGCGGTTCTTCGAGGTCTTCGGACGCCAGGTCGTCAACACGCACTCCGCGCCCCTGCCCGCCTTCCCCGGAGCGCACCCGATAGAGGACGTGCTCGCGGCGGGGGTCTCACAGACCGCCGCCACCGTCCACTGGGTCGACGAGGGCATCGACACCGGCCCGGTGATCCGCGCCGAGCCGGTTCCCGTCGAGCCGGGCGACACACCCGATACCCTCCGCGCCCGCGTCCAGCGTGTCGAGCACCGCATCCTGCCCGAGGTCGTGAAGGAGCTGATTGCCGCATGACGATTCGCCGTGCCCTGTTCTCGGTCTACGACAAGACCGGCCTCGCCGCGTTCGCGCGCGAGCTCTCCGGGCTCGGCGTCGAGCTCCTCGCGTCGAGCGGCTCGGCGAAGCTGCTCGCCGACGAGCGCATCCCCGTGACGCCCCTCGAGGATGTAACGGGCTTCGGCGACCTGCTCGGCCATCGCGTCGTGACCCTTCACCCGGCCGTCCACGGCGGCATCCTCGCGCGCCGCGACCGGCCCGAGGACATGGCGGAGCTCCGCGCGCACGAGATCGCGCCGATCGACCTCGTCTGCGTGAACCTCTATCCGTTCGAGCGCACGGTCGGCCGCCTCGACGTCGCCTGGGAGGACGCGATCGAGCAGATCGACATCGGCGGCCCCGCACTGCTCCGCGCTGCCGCGAAGAACCACGCGCACGTCGTCCCGGTCTGCCGGCCGGAGGACTACGACGCGCTGCTCGAGGAGTACCGGGTCAACGCCGAGATCTCGCCCGCGACGCGCCGGACGCTCGCGGGGCGCGCGTTCCAGACCACGGCCTCGCTCGACGCCGCGATCGCGGGCTGGCTGAGCCGCGAGGAGCCCTTCCCGGAGACGTACGTGCCCGTCTTCGACCGGGTGCTGGAGCTCGCGTACGGCGAGAACCCGCACCAGCGCGCCGCCTACTACGCCCAGCGCGGCGCCCGCACGCACATCCTCGCGCGGGTCGAGCAGCTCCAGGGCAAGGAGCTCTCGTTCAACAACCTCGCCGACCTCTCCGCCGCGCGGCTCCTGCTCCTCGAGCTCGAAGGCCCCGCCGCGGTCGTCGTGAAGCACGCGAACCCGTGCGGGGTCGCGAGGGCCGAGACGGTCGAGGAGGCGTACGCGCTCGCCCGGGCGGCCGACCCCGTCTCGGCGTACG
>DASUZN010000048.1:0-8426 GCA_036376855.1 Gaiella sp.
CCGGTCACGAGCGTGAGGGCGCCGAAGATCGTCCCCTGATGGATTCCGGTGTAGCTCTCGAGGTCGTACCGCTCGCCCCTCGTCAGGAGCAGCCTGAGCGCCTTCCACGCGCCGAGCCCGAAGCACGCGTACGCCGTGAGCGCGATCGGCACATGGACGTAGAAGATCTTCTGCGAGAGGCCCTGGTCGGCGTCCTCGGGAGCGACGAAGAACGTCATCACAACGGACGCGGCGGCCAGCGCGACCGCGAGCGCCGCGAGGGCTGACAGAGAGGGTCTCGTGATGCTCATTCGGTGACGACGTACTCGAACGCCGCCCACGAAAGTATCGCGAACACGGCGTCGTAGAGGCCGAGGAACGCGAGATAGGCCCCCGGCTCCGGCGAGACGCTCGAGCCGACACCGCCGACGACGAGCGGGATCGCGAGCGGAAGGAAGAGAAGCGGCAGCAGCACCTCGCGGCCCCGTGCCGCGGCCGCCATCGCCGAGACGAGCGAGCCGACTGCGCAGATCCCGATCGATGTGAGCACCACTCCGGCGACCGCCGGCCCGTCGAGGGGCGCGAAGAAGAGCGCGAACGCCGGGAGCGCCACGATCTCGGCCGCCACGAGGAACGCGAGCGTCGCCAGCGCCTTGCCGAGCCAGATGGCGCTACGGTCGGACGTGGCAAGCACGAGGCCGTCGAGCGCGCCCGCCTCGCTCTCGGGTGCCCAGGCACGGCCGAGCCCGAGCAACGCCGTGAACACGAGCGCGACCCAGAGCAGGCCGTACGCGGCGTCCTCGCTCGCCCCGCCCGGCAACGCGAAGTGGAAGACCACGAGCGTCGCAACGACGAAGAGCGCCATCGCCGGCAGCGTGTCCCGCGCGCGGAGCTCGAGCCGGAGATCCTTCCGGGCGAGCGCCGCGACGTCGCCGAGGTAGGCGGTCACGCCCGCTCCAGGACCATGCGGGCCGTGGCGAGCGACGCGACGCGTTCCGGGTCGTGCGTCGCGACGACGAGCGTCGTGCCGGCGGTCGACAGCGTGCCGAGCTCCGCGTCGAGCAGCGCCAGGCCCTCGTCGTCGAGCGACGCGTGCGGCTCGTCGAGAACGACGAGGTCGGGCTCGTGGAGCAGAGTCCGGCAGAGCGCGAGCCGCTGTGTCATGCCGCGCGAGTACGCGGAGATGCGCTGGTGCCGCGCCTCCCAGAGGCCGAAGCGCTCGAGGAGCATCCCGACGCGCTCCCGCCGCTCCGGGACGCGGTAGAGCCGCCCGTAGAGATCGAGGTTCTCGAGGGCGCTGAGCTCGCGGTACACGAGCGGCTCGTGACCGAGGAAGCCGACCTTCCTCCGCTCGATGCCGACCTCGAGCGATCCCCGTGACGGCGCCGCGAGCCCGGCGATCAGCCGAAGCAGTGTCGACTTCCCGGCTCCGTTCGGCCCTGTCACGACGAGGGCTCCGCCGCGCGCGAGCTCGAAGGTGAGGTCGCGGAGCACGGGGCGCAACCCGTAGCGCTTCTCGAGCCGAACCGCGCGGACGGCCGCCTCAGCCACCGTCGGCCCACTCGCCGCGCGACACCGCGCGCAGGTCGCGTAACGTCCCCCAGGGGCACACCGGGTGCCCTGATGCCACGCTATCGGCAGATCTGTGACGCATGTGTGCCGGGATCGTGCCGGAAGTGGGACGGGCGCGCCGCGCACGTCCGATCCGGGCGGACGGGCGCAGGCCTCCCTGCAAGACGTGTCCACCGTCCCCGCGGTGGGCGCGCCGCTCGGCCTCAGAGCAGCGTGTCGAGCGCGACGAAGACGAAGAACGCAATCGAGAGGACGCCGTTGACCGTGAAGAACGCGGCGTCGAGCCGTCGCAGGTCGTCGGGTCGCACGATCAGGTGCTCGTAGAGGAGGAGCGCACCTACGACGGCGACACCGAGCCAGTACCAGGCCCCGGCGTCGAGACCGGCGCCTGCGGCGGCCAGCAGCGCGACCGAGCCGGCATGCATCGCACGAGCGCCACGAAATGTCCCGTGCACGCCGAACCGCGTCGCCCATGAGTGGAGGCCCGACGCGCGGTCGTGGTCGAGGTCGAACAGCGCGTAGAACAGGTCGAAGCCGGCGACCCACAGACAGACCGCGCCGCCGAGCGCCCACGCCTGCCACGGAAGCTCACCCGTGATCGCGACCCAGGCACCCACCGGCGCCAGGCCGAGGCAAGCGCCGAGCCAGAGGTGGCAGAGCCACGTCACGCGCTTCAGGTACGGGTAGACGACGAACATCACGACGGGGATCGGCCACAGCCAGCGGACAATCGGCTCGAGCTGGAGCACCGCGGCGAGATAGACGAGCAGCGCGAGCACGCAGAGCCCGCCGACCTGCGTGCGCGTGAGCGCACCGGACGGGATCTCCCGACCGGCGGTGCGCGGGTTCCGCGCGTCGATCTCCGCGTCGACGAGCCGGTTGAGCCCCATCGCGAGCGTCCGGGCGCCGACCATCGCGATCGTGACCCAGGCCATCGGCCCGATCCCCGGCCAGCCGTCGACCGAGAGCAGCGCGCCGACGTAGGCGAACGGGAGCGCGAACACCGTGTGCTCGAGCCGGACGAGCCGCGCCAGCCGGACCGGCAGCGGTGCCGCCAGCGCGCTCACACCGGCTCTTTCGTCTTCGAGACGAGCTCGACGGCCTCGATCCGCATCGACTTGTCGACGGCCTTCGCCATGTCGTAGACGGTCAGCGCCGCGACCGCTACGGCTGTGAGCGCCTCCATCTCGACACCGGTCTGCGCCGTGGTCTCGGCCGCCGCCTCGATCGCGACGCCGTCGCCGTCGACCACGATGTCGACCTCGACCACGGTCAACCGCAGCGGGTGGCAGAGCGGGATCAGCTCGCCCGTCCGCTTCGCCGCCTGGATCCCCGCGATGCGTGCGACGGTGAGCGCATCGCCCTTCGGCAGCGAGCGGAGCCGCGCGGCAGTCGTCGCGTCCATGACCACCCGGCCGCGGGCGACGGCGCGGCGGCGCGACACGGGCTTGGCGCCGACGTCGACCATCCGCACCTCACCGGTCGCCTCGTCGACGTGCGAGAGCTCGCTCATCGGAGCGTCTTCCGTGCGAGATGGAGGAGCCCGCGACGGTGCACGACGGCGGCCCGGGCGCGCGAGCCCACGCCGTCCGCGTACAGCGCGCCGAGCAACCCCTGCAGGCCCTCTACTGCGCGGTCGCCGTACGGGTACCACCAGCCCGGGGTGAGCCATCCGCGATCGGCGTCGACCAGCTTCACGTGCGAGAGTGCGTACAGCCCGTGCCGCGACCCCGTCCGGCCGAGCCCGGAGCCGCGCCTGCCGCCCCACGGCGTCTGCGAGGCGGCGAACGAGTAGGCGTGGTCGTTGTGCCACACGCACCCGGTCTCCAGCCGATCCGCGATCGCGCGAGCACGGTCCTGGTCACGGGTCCAGACGCTGGCGCCGAGACCGAACGGCGAGTCGTTCGCCCAACGCACCATCCCCTCGTCAGTGTCTATTTGGACAACGACAGCGGCTGGTCCGAAGAGCTCCTCACCGGCCAGTCGCGCGTCGCGCGGCTCGCCGAGGAGAAGGGTCGGCTCTGAGAACCAGCCCGGGAGGTCCGTGCGCGGCCGGCCGCCGCCCGTCACGATCCGTGCGCCGTGCTCGACGGCGTCTGCGACGAGGCCCTCGAACCGCGTGCGCTGCTCCTCGCTGACGAGAGGCCCGAGCTCGACACCGGCATCGGCGCCGTGTCCGATCCGCAGCTCGCGCGCGCGGGCGGCTAGGCGCTCGACGAAGGTGTCGTGCAAACCCGGCGGGACGGCGATTCGCTCGACGCCGGCGCATGCCTGGCCGCAATTCGTGTAGACGCCCCAGAGAGCCCCCTCGACGGCGCGGTCGAGATCCGCGTCGTCGAGCACGAGCATCGCGTCCTTCCCGCCGAGCTCGAGGATCGCGGGACAGAGCCGCTCGGCCGCCGCCCGTGCCACCGCGCGACCGACCTCGACAGAACCGGTGAACACGACGCCCGCGATGCCGCGGTGGCGGACGAGGGCCTCGCCCACGTCACCCGCGCCCTGCACGACCCGCACGAGGCCGGGCGGCGCGTCGGCGCGGCGGAACAGCTCCTCGACCCAAGCGCCGGAGAGCGGCGTCAGCTCCGACGGCTTGACGACCGCCGCGTTCCCGGCCGCCACCGCGGCCGCAACCTGACGGAGCGGGATCGCGAGCGGGAAGTTCCAGGGGGTGACGATCCCGACCACGCCGAGCGGCTCGTAGCGGAGCGCGCCGCGCTTCTGCCGGAGCACGAGCTGGGGGAAACGGAGGCGCTCGTCGCGAAGGACGGAGTCGAGGTTCGCGGCGTGCCAGCGCAGCGCGTCGGCGGAGACGACGAGCTCGTGCGCGTACGCCTCGGCAAGCGGCTTCCCCGACTCCGAGGAGACCGTCAGCGCGATCGCGTCGGCGTGCTCGACGAGCGCGTGGACGACGCGCTCGAGCAGGCGGCGACGCGCCTCGAGCGGCTCGCGCGCGAACGCAGCCTGCGCCAGGCGTGCCTCCGCGACGATCTCGGCAAGCTCCTCCGGCGGTGTGACGTGAACACGCCCGAGTGGATCGAGCGTCGCCGGGTCGATCGAGACGAGCTCGCGACTCGCGACGTCCGGGCCCGCGCTCACGCTCGCATCGTAGCCCCGGCGTCCTCCCGCGGCGCACGCGCGTCGAGCTCGCCGAGCTCGCGGTCGGCCCATGCATCGACGTCGTGCGTCCGGACGAGGCTCCGAATACCGTCGAGCCAGGCACGACGGACGTCGACGGGAAGCCCGATTGCCCGCTCGAGCGCCGCCGCCTGGCCCTCGACGTCGAGGGGGTCGACCGGGACGACCCACGCGCCGAGCTCCTCGAACGCGCCGGCCTCGCGGGAGAGTACGAGCACGCCGTCGCGCCGGTTGACGAGCGGCGCCTCCTTTGCGACGAGGTTGAGGCCGTCCATCACGGGGTTCACGAGGAGGACGTCGTACTCGAGATAGGCGGCGATCGAGGCAAGGAAGTCGTCGCGTACGACGAGCGAGACCGGTTGCCAGCCCGGCCGCGCGAACCGCTCGTTGACGGCGTCGGCGGCGAGCTCGATCGCGGCGCGATAGTCCACGTACTCGGGAATCTCCTCGCGGGACGGGTCGAGCAGCGCGAGCAGGCCGATGCGGCCGTGGAGCGCCGGCGAGCGCTCGAGCAGTCGACCGAACGCCTCGAAGCCCCTGGTCGCGTTCTTCGACGGGTCCGCGCGGTCGACGCGAAGCACGAGGATCTCGGGCCTGTCGGCAACGAGCGCGTCCCGCCGCTCACGCACCCCGTCGCCGGAGGCGAGCGCGTCGAACTCGTCCGCGTCGACGGCGATGGGATTCGCATGGGAGAGGCGCTCGGCGTCCGTCCCTCGATCGAGCAACGCGTCGCAGCACTCGACGAAGGCGGAGCGCCAGTGCTCCGTGTGGAAGCCGGTGCTGTCGCACGCGAGCAGCCCTTCGTGGATCGCGACGGCGATCTCGCGCGGGAGCACCGACCAGGCGTCGGGGCCGACCCAGGGGATGTGCGTGAAGTGGGCGATGCGCGCCTCGGGCCGCGCCGCGCGGACGAGCGCGGGCACGAGATAGAGGTGGTAGTCGTGGACGAAGACCGGCGCGTCCGGGACGCGGTCGAGCTCCTCGACGACGGCCGCGGCGAGCGTCCGGTTGGCCGCGACGTAGCCGTCGCGCCAGGCCGGGCCGAGATCGGCCTTGGGATCCTGCTTCAGGTCCCACAGGCCGTGCTGGACGAACCACAGCACGGGGTTCGCTATCACCGCATAGAAGCGCCGGTACACCTCGGGGTCGTGGGCCACCAGGCGCAGCGAGAAGGACGATCCCGATGTCGACTGCGCCGTTCGGCGCCCGGAACCGGCGATCTCGCGCTCGACGTCGCCCATCGCGCTCGCGACCCACGTGACGTCGTTGCGGTCGATCAGCGGGCGCAGGGCGGTGACGAGGCCGCCGGCGCCGCGGGAGGCCTCGATCGCGCCGCTCGAGCCGCGCCGGAAGCCGACGGGCCCGCGGTTCGAGGCGATGATCAGCGGCTCGCGTCGAGCCATTACCCCGACGCGGGGCGGTTGCCGAGCGTGACGGGGATCGACATGCGCTGCTTGCCGCGCAGCACGGTGAACTTCACTGTCTGACCCGGTTCGAGCGTCGTCGTCACGAGCCTCGACACATCGTCGGCATCCTCCACCTTGGTACCGCCGATCGCAACGATCAGATCGCCGCCGAGCGTGACGTCCAGGCCGTTGAAGGCCTCGGTGCGAGAGCCGCCGCGAACCCCGGCGAGCGCCGCAGGCGAGCCGTCCTCGACGCGGGTGACGAGCGCGCCGCGCTCGGCCCCCAGCCCGAACCGGCGAGCGATCCCGGGGGTCACGTCCTGGGTCGAGACGCCGATGTACGCGTAGCGCACCTTGCCCGTCCGCAGTAGCTGCTCGAGCGAACGGCGCGCCAGGTCGATCGGGATCGCAAAGCCGACGCCCTCGTTCGTGCCGGACGTGCTCTCGATCTGCGCGTTGATCCCGATCACCCGCCCGTCGGCGTCGAAGAGCGGGCCGCCCGAGTTGCCGCGGTTGATCGGCGCGTCTGTCTGGATCGCGTTCGAGACGGCGAACCCGCCCACCGCGAGCGAGTCGATCGAACGGCCCGTCGCAGAGACGACCCCGACGGTGAGCGAGCTCTGCTTGCCGAACGGGCTTCCGATCGCGGCGACCGGCTCGCCGACGACGACCTTGGCCGAGTCCCCGAGCGGGACGGGGTCGAGAGCGTGGTCGGCGGGTGTGACACGGATCACGCCGACGTCGCTGAAGAGGTCCCATCCGACCACGCGTCCGCCGATCCGCTCGCCGTCCGCGAACTCGACGTAGACGGCACGGGCACCCTGGACGTTCGTCCGCGCCTCCGCGGCGTTCGTGATCACGTGTGCGTTGGTGAGGATCACGCCGGCACGGTCGACGACGAAGCCCGAGCCCTGTGCCGTGCCGTCGAGTCCCAGATTCGCGTAGATGGTGACGACACCGGGCGCGCGGGCGGCGTAGATCGCCTCCGGGTCGAACGCTGCGCTAGGCCGCCGCGCCGGAAGGGGCGCGGTCGACGGTGCCGCGTCGACGCTCGTCTCGACGATCGTCGTCGTGCTCCCTCCGACGCCGGCGACCGCTCCGACCAGGAGCGCCGCCGCGGCGCCGACCACAGCAGCGACGACGGCGAGCCCCACGGCTGCCATGCGACCCATGCCGGCCACCGTAGCAACGGCCGTTGCGTTTCCACGTGGAAACGACTGCGGTCGCTCAGATCAGGCCGTTTTCACGTGGAAACGACGAGCTCGCCCGTCTGAACCGCCGCTGCCGGCAGCGAGAGCGTGAACGTCGTCCGCCCCGCCGCGCTGGTGAGCTCGACGGTGCCGCCCATCCGCTCGGCGAGCTGACGCGCGATCGCAAGGCCGAGGCCGCTGCCCGAGGCATGCGGGCCTTCGACGCGGTAGAAGCGGTCGAAGATGCGCTCCGCGTGCTCGCGGGGAATCCCGGGCCCGTCATCGGAGACGGCGAGCTCCGCCCGACCTGCGTGCAGGCTCGTCGTAACGACGATCTCCGTGCCCGGCGGCGTATGGGTGAGCGCGTTGACGGCGAGCGAGCGGCCGATCTGCAGGACGCGCTCCTCGTCCGCGAGCGCCCACGCGCGATCGTCGGTCTCCAGCACCAAGCGGTGGCCCGTCGACTCCGCGAGCGGGGCCAGCTCTTCGACGAGCACCCGCGCAGCGTCGGCGAGCACGACCTCCTCCTGCTCGATGCGGAGCCGCCCGGCGTCCATCCGCGACAGGTCGAGGAGGTCGGCCGCGAGTTTCGTCAGCCGTTCGACCTGCTCGCGCGTGGTCGCGAGGAACCCCGCCCGCGTGTCCTCGTCGAGGTCCTCGTCGGCCATCAGCTCGAGGAACCCCGCGAGCGAGAAGAGCGGTGTGCGGAGCTCGTGCGACGCGTTCGCGACGAACTCCTTCCGCGCGGTATCAAGCTGGGCGAGCTGGACCCGCATCCGCTCGAAGGCGGCGGCCAGCTCGCCGAGCTCGTCGTCGCCGAGATCGACCACGGGCTCGTCGAACTCACCCTCCGCGATCCGGTTGGCCGCACGCTCGAGGCGCCTGATGCGGCGCGCGTGCAGCGTCGCCGCGGCGCTCCCGAGGATCGCGGCGATCGCAACTGCGACGCCCGTCGCGTAGAGCATGCGCCGCTTCACGACGCGCACGGTCGCGAGCTGGTCCTCGATCGGCGTCGAGAGCATGAGGACGTTGCCCGACACGAGCGGCACCGCGACCTCGGCGAACGGCCTGCCGCGACGCTCCACGCGTCCGCGGGCGATGCGCCCGTCCTGGGCGGACTCGAGGCCGACCGAGTCGTCGCTGA
>DASUZN010000049.1:0-8510 GCA_036376855.1 Gaiella sp.
AGCGCTTCTACCTCCTTCGCACACCGGCGTTCGCGATCCGCCCGGGTCTATCGCCCGAGGAGCTCCGCGACGAGGGTGTCACGGAGCTGCGGTGGTGGACGCCCGGGGAGCTGGAGGCGGCGACGGACGTCGACTTCGCGCCGCGTCGCCTGCCGACGCTGCTCCGCGAGCTCCTCCGAGAAGGCCCACCGGCCGAGCCGGTCGACGTCGGCGTCTGAGTGCCCTTGTGACACGGTGTCACAAGGGAGCGTCGCGCGGAACGGCACACTTTGCGGATGCGAGTCGCAGCGCTGCTCCGCGGCATCAACATCGGGCCGCACAAGCGGATCGCGATGCCGGCCTTGCGCGCGATCGTGGAGTCGCTCGGTCACACGGACGTCGAGATGTACCTGCAGAGCGGGAACGTCGTGTTCACCCCGGCACCGGGTGCTCCCAAGGATCTCGTCGCGCAGCTGGAGCACGCGATTGCGGACGCGACGGGCCACGACGTACCCGTCGTCGTCAGAAGCGGGAAGGAGCTCGCCAGAGTCGTCGACTCGAGCCCGTATGCGGTCGACGACCCGACGAAGCTCGTCGTCGTGTTCCTGGCCGAGGCGATCGAGCTCGGTGACCTCAGCCTGGGCGACCTCGGCACCTACCTCCCGGACGAGCTGACGCTGGCCGGTCGCGAGCTCTACGTCAGCCTCCCGAACCGGCAGGCCGGCTCCAAGCTCATGGAAGCGCTGACGAGGCGGCGCCTGCCGACGACCATGACGGTGCGGAACTGGCGGACCGTGACGGCGTTGGCCGAGCTGACCTCGGACAAGCACGAGGGGCGAGGCTGACGCCACTCCCCGGCGAGGCTCAGCCCCGCCAACGGTTCGTTATTGGGGTTCTCCAGTCGCGTCCGAAGGCGCGCGGGCGGAGCTTGACCCCGGGTGCGGCCTGGCGGCGCTTGTACTCCGCGCGGTCGACGAGCTGCAGCGTCCGCTCGACGATCGCGCGGTCGAACATCGCTTCGAGCTCCTCGCGCGACCGGTCGAGCTCGACGTAGGCCTCGAGGATCGGGTCGAGCACCTCGTAGGGCGGTAGCGACTGGTCGTCGCGCTGGTCGGCGCGCAGCTCTGCGGTCGGCGGCCGCTCGATCGTCGAGACCGGGATCAGCTCGCGTCCCGCGCGCTCGTTCAGATGCCGCGAGAGCCGGAAGACGTCGGTCTTGAAGACGTCCTTCAGCAGTGCGTAGCCGCCGACCATGTCCCCGTAGATCGTCGCGTAGCCGACGGCCATCTCCGACTTGTTCCCTGTCGCCAGGACCAGCCAGCCGTGCGTGTTCGAGAGCGCCATCAGCATGGTCCCGCGGATCCGCGCCTGGAGGTTCTCGGCGGCGAGCCCTTCGAGCCCGCCGAGCGCCTCGTGGAACGCACCGACGACGTTCTCGATCGGACGCTCGCGAAAGTCGACACCGAGGTTCTCGCTCACCTCGCGTGCGTCGTCTCGCGTCCCCTCGGAGGAGAAGCGCGACGGCATCGACACGGTATGGACGCGCTCCGGTCCGAGTGCGTCCGCCGCGATCGCCGCGGTGAGCGCCGAGTCGATCCCGCCTGAGATCCCGAGGACGACGTCGCCGAAGCCGTTCTTCGTGACGTAGTCGCGTAGCCCGAGCCCGAGCCCGAGCCGCATCTGCTCGAGCTCCGGCTCGAACGGCGTGACGACCGCAGGAACGGGCGCGCCCGCTGCCCGCGGCGCGGCGAGCCGGATCGTCGTCGCCGATGGGGCGGCCGGCCGGGACCGTTCGAGCTCTCGGCGCCGGACGTCGCGCAGGCGCCGACCGACCGCCTCCGTCGGGTCGACGTCGACGACGAGCAGCGCCTCCTCGAACCCCGGTGCGCGCGCGACGACCTCTCCCTCGTCGTCGAGCACGACCGAGTGCCCGTCGAAGACGAGCTCGTCCTGCCCGCCGACGAGGTTGCAGAACGCGACGTACGACGCGTTGTCGCGCGCGCGCGTCACGAGCATCTCTTCACGGTCCTCGGCCTTGCCGACGTGGAAGGGTGACGCGCTCAGGTTGACGAGCAGGGTCGCGCCGGCGAGCGCCAGGTCGGTCGCCGGCGGCCCCGGCTGCCAGACGTCCTCGCAGATCGTCGGCCCGACGAGCACGTCGCCCATCTCGAGCAGGAGCAGCTCCCTCCCCGCGGCGAAGTACCGGTGCTCGTCGAAGACGCCGTAGTTCGGGAGGAAGTGCTTGCGGTAGACGCCCTCGACCGCACCCTCCGAGCAGACGAACGCCGCGTTCGCGAGATCGCGGTCGAACGCCGGTGCGCCCACCAGCGCCACTGTGTCGGTGCAGACGCGCGCGACCTCGTCGACGGCCTCCCGGGCGGCGCGCACGAAGCCGGGCCGGAGGAGCAGGTCCTCGGGCGGGTAGCCCGTGACGGCGAGCTCGGGAAGGACGACGAGATCGGCCGACGCCCGCTGCGCCTCGGACACCGCGGCGGTGATCCGCTCGACGTTTCCGTCGAGATCACCGACGACGACGTTCAGTTGCGCGAGCGCGATCCTCATGCCGCCATCCTCCACACCGGGCGATCTGCCGTCCGCTCAAGTTTTCGCCTCCCGGTCACAAACGTCACTGTAACTGCGTGACGACCGGGATCGAGACGGTGATCATCGACCGGCGCTACCGCGGGCCGTTGCGCTCGGCGAACGGCGGCTACGCCTGCGGGCTTCTCGGCTCGCGGATCGGCTCGGGGGCGGAGGTCACGTTGCGGCTTCCGCCTCCGCTCGAGCGCCCGCTGACGATCCGGCGTGAAGGAGAACGGCTGCTCCTCGAGGACGGTGACCTGCTCGTCGCGGAGGCGGTGTCCGGCGACCCGGGGCTCGAGCCGCCCTCGCCGCCGGAGCCGGGGATGGCCGCCGCGGCCGCTGAAGGCGTCGGCGCCTATGGGCCGCCCGAGTTCGCCGAGTGCTTCGTGTGCGGCTCGCGCGACGACGGCAGCGGGCTCGCGATCCACCCCGGCCCGGTAGCCGGTCGCGATGGGCTCGTCGCGACGACCTGGCTGGCGCACGACGTGTCGCCCGAGGTGATCTGGGCCGCGATCGACTGCCCCGGTGCCTACGCGGCGGGCGACCCAGGTCGTGGCGAGGTCGTCCTCGGTCGGATGACCGCCCGCATCGACCGCCTGCCCGAGGAGGGCGAGACGTGCGTCGTGGTCGGCTGGCCGCTCGGCGAGGACGGGCGCAAGCTCTTTGCGGGAACTGCGCTCTACGGCGTGGACGGCACGCCGCTCGCGGTCGCGCGCCAGACCTGGATCCTGCCGCGCTGAACGGGCTCAGCGCGACGAGAGGGCGACGAGCACCCCGCCGTCGTCGTCGTACGCCGGAAACAGGTCGACCACAACGGTCTTCGTCAGCCCCGCCCGCGTCCGCAGCTCGAGCTGCTCCCCGAGGCGGCGCACGCCCCACTCGCGCACGAGCTCGAGCGGTGCGGAATCGGAAAGCGACAGGGCGGTCGCGACGTCCCGTCCGATCAGATCCGCCTCGCGAAACCCGGTGAGCTCGAAGACTCCCCGGCCGACGGCGAGGACGCGCGCGTCGCGGTCGCAGACGACGAACCCGGTGGACGGCGCCGGGTAGTAGTCCTCGAGCAGCTCGAACAGGAAGCCGAACCCGCAGCTTCGGCACTGCGGCGCCTGCGTCGAGAAGCCCTCGACGCCGTCGGTGTCGATCGAGCGCTCACGGCAGTTGGGGCAGATGTAGACGGGCACGAGCCGATCCTACGGACCGAGGAGTTGCGGACCCGTTAATCGATCCAGCGTAGTTAGCCGTTGCTAACGTAGTGCGCGCTAACTTCCAGGGAGGCGGAGCATGCGGGCACGACTCGTGACCGAGGAGAACAAGAAGTGGTGGACGCTCGCCGCGGTCTCGTTCGGGCTGTTCATGATCATGCTCGACAACACGGTCGTGAACGTCGCGCTGCCATCGATCCAGCGCGAGCTCGACATGCAGCTGTCGGAGCTCGAGTGGATCGTCTCCGGGTACGCGCTCACCTTCGCGGCCCTGATGCTCATAGGCGGCAAGCTCGCCGATGCGTACGGCCGGCGCCTCATCTTCGTGATCGGCATCGCCGTGTTCACCCTCGCCTCGCTCGCCTGCGGCATGGCGTCGAGCGGTGAAGCGCTGATCGCCGCACGCGTCGCGCAGGGCGTCGGCGCCGCGATGATGAACCCGGCGACGCTCTCGATCATCGCGGTCACCTTCCCGCCACGCCAGCGGGGCACGGCGATCGGGATCTGGGCGGGGACGTCGGCGCTCGCGCTCGCGCTCGGCCCCCTGATCGGCGGCCTCCTCACGGAGCATGCGAGCTGGAACTGGATCTTCTTCGTCAATGTGCCGATCGGCGTGCTCGGCATCGCGGCGAGCTTCCTCCTTATCGACGAATCGCGCGACGAGAGCCACGAGCGGCTCGACCTCCCCGGCCTCGCCACATCGGGCCTCGGCCTCTTCGCGCTCACCTACGGCCTGATCGAGGCGAACAACTACGGCTGGGGATCGGTGCGGATCGTGGGGTCCTTCGTCGTCGCCGCCGTGTCGCTCACCGTGTTCGTCCTGCTCGAACGGCGCCAGCGCGCGCCGATGCTCGACCTGACGCTGTTCCGCAACCGCACGTACGTCGGCGCCAACCTCGCGATGCTCCTCGTCGCGCTCGCGATGTTCGGCGTGTTCTTCTTCGTCTCGCTCTACATGCAGAACGTGCTCGGCTACTCCGCCGTGGAGGCGGGCGCGGCGTTCCTGCCGATGACCGTCCTGATCATCCTGATCGCCCCGCTCGCGGGCCGCGCGTCCGACCGGTGGGGCTCGCGCTGGCTGATCACGGGCGGCATGGTGCTCCTCGCCGTCCAGCTCGCGTACTTCAGCCAGCTCTCGGACGACGCGACCTTCTGGGTGCTCCTGCCGGCGCTCGTGCTCGGCGGGTTCGGGATGTCGATGACGATGACTCCGAGCTCTGCCGCGGCGATGCGCGCGGTGCCGGTCGAGAAGGCGGGGATCGGCTCCGCCGTCCTGAACGCCTGCCGGCAGGTCGGCGGCTCGACCGGCATCGCCCTGATGGGGGCGATCATGGCCTCCCGGCTGACGTCACCCCCCACCACGGCGTCGTTCATGGACGGGTTCGAGCTCGCACTGGTCGTGGCGTCCGTCATCGCGCTCGCCGGCGCGATCACCGCTGCTGTCCTCATCCGGCCGCACGACCGCTCGCACGGCGCCGAGCCCGTGCAGTGGCCGGCAGAGGCTGCGTGACCCGTCCACGGCGCCTCCCCGCCGAGGCACGCCGGCGCGCGATCGTGCAGGCGGCGCTCCGCGTCTTCGCCTCCGGCAGCTATGCAGGCTCGACGACCGCCGAGATCGCACGCGAGGCGGGCGTCAGCGAGCCTGTCCTCTATCGCCACTTCCCGTCGAAACGCGATCTCTGGGCCGCATGCCTCGACGCTGCCTGGGAGGAGTTTCGCGAGGCGTTCGACCGCGCCTCCGACGACCTGCTGGCCGTACGGCGGACAGCCGGCGACGCGGCGGGGCCCGACCGCAGCGGCCTTCTCCTCCCCGCGTCGTCCGCCCGCTGGAAGCAGGCGATGATGCCGAACCTGTGGATCCAGGGGATCACGGAGGCGGGCGAGGACCGGGAGATCCGCAAGCATGTCGCACGCCACATGCGCGCCGTTCACGACCACGTCGCAGCGGCGATCCGCCGCGGTCAGGGGGCAGACATCATCCCTGCCGACCGGAATGCCGACGCCGAGGCGTGGATCTTGATCGCCGGCGCGCTGCTCCGCTCGGTGGCCGACCGCGTGGGCAGCCTGCTCGACGACGGCGACCTCGCCGCGATCCAGCACGAGCGGATGCGCTGGCTGCTCGGCGAGCCCGTTACGGACTGACCCGGCGGCGTATCGTGGGGTGATGCGCACCGTCGCCTGCGCGCTTCTGGTCGCACTGCTGTCGGCGCCCGTCGCGGGCGCGGCGCGAAGTGACTCGCCCGAGGCGACCAAGCGTGTCGTCCGCGCGTGGAGCCATCGCCTGAACGCGTACGACAACGCGGGGATCGCCCGGCTCTTCGCGCGTCCGGCGGTGTTCGCGCAGGGCGGCGTCGTCCTGCGCCTCCAGACGACCGCGGACATTGCCCTCTGGCACAGCCTGCTTCCGTGCGCGGGCCGAATCGTCTCGATCACCGTCAAGGGCGAGACGGCGACCGCTGTCTTCGTCCTGGCAAACGGCAAGCGCCGCAGGTGCGACGCGCCAGGCCAGAAAGCGGCGGCGGCCTTCCGCGTCCACAAGGGCAAGATCGTGAGCTGGGTTCAGGTGCCGGTACCGGCGCCTTCGGGACCCAGCGCCTAGCGCCTAGCGACCACCTTCCTCGCCAGCGAGCTCGAGGAAGCCGACCTCGAGCATCCGCCGAGCGAGCGCCAGGCCCTCGCTCTGCGCGTCGTCGCCGTCCACCGCCGCCGCAAGGGCCTCGTCCAGTGTCCGTGATCCGTCGAGCTCGCGGAGCAGTCGCGCGGTCGGCGGATCGAGCTCGGCGGAGAACGGCAGGCCGGTCTCGAGGCGGAGCGTCGGCGCCTCCCCCTGCCACCGTCCGCCTGAGAAGCGCGTCTCGTGGGTCACGATCGCGTCGTCGACCACGCGCAGCCGCCGGCCGAGGAGAGCCCGCCCCGCCCCCAGCTCCGCCAGGCGATCGTGCGTCTCGAACAGCCTCCGCAGGTGGCGGCCCGCCGGACGCAACGCCGAGCGGGGCAGCTGCAGCGCCTCGACCCAGCCATCGCGCCCGTCGCGGCGCTTGCGGAGCACGAGGCACGCGTAGCCGAGCTGCTCGATCCCGAGCTCCCGGTAGTAGGCGAGCCAGCGGTCGAGCGCCTCGGCGTAGAGCTCGGGACGATCGACGAGATCTCGGTTCCAGACCGTCGCGGTCTCGATCGGGTCGTCCGTCGAGGTGTGGAGCAGGACTGCGTCGCAGCCCGAGCCCTCGAGCCACCGTCGCGGGCGCTCGGCGGGGTCGTCGGGGTCGAGGGCCCAGGCGATCAGGACCGAGGCGAACGCGCCGGGTGCGAGCGCCGGCGGGGCGCTCCGGACCACGAGCTCCGACACCGCGTCGCCGCGCATGCCGCCGTCGCGGAACAGATACGCAGCCTCGGGCGAGACGACATACGGCGGGTTTGCGACGACGAGGTCGAACTGCTCGCCTTCGACCGGCTCGAAGAAGCTTCCCGTCCTCGTCTCGAGGTTGTCGACGCCGTTCAGTGCGGCGTTCAGCCTCGTATACGCGAGTGCCCGCTCGTTCACGTCGGTCGCGACGACGCGCTCCGCGTGCGCGGCGAGCAGGATCGCCTGGATGCCGTTTCCGGTGCAGAGGTCGAGGGCGCGCTCACCTTTGCCGCGCACGGTCAGGTGGGCGAGAGCGACGGACGGGCGGTGCACGCCGGGAACGTGGTCAGCGTGTGTCTCCGCGGCCGCAGCGTGGTCGGAGGCGATCAGGAGCTCGTCGTGCGGAACGAGGCGCGCCGCGCCGTGGACGACGTCGCCGTCGTGGACGAGGAAGCGCGTGTTCTCGAGGCCTTCTCGCAGCGCGCCGCCGAGGCGACCCTCGACCCGCGCACGGTCGACCGGGACACCGAGCAGCAGGAGCCGGAGCAGCACGGCGAGCTCGTCCGCGTCGCCGAGCCGGCGCAGGTACGACGGCAGCTCCGGCGACCGGGCGAGCAGCTCGTCGCCTGTGCCCAGCCGTTCCTGGATCCGCGGCGACGCGTAGCCGGCATCCCGCAGGAGCCGAGCGAGGTCGAGCGCGGCGCGGGAGCTCTCCGCCTCGGGTGGGTCGGGTCGGCCGGGAGGCGGGACGCTCCGGAGGGGCTCCACGGCGCGCCGCCGTCCGGGTCTAGAACGTCTTGTTCGTCTTCAGGTCGTACCTGAAGGCGACCGGCGACCCCAGCGACCCGTCTGACTTCTGCGGCTTGTACTCGACCTCGATCTTGGCGAATGCGAGCGACACCGAGTCGGTCGGGGCTGCGAGCTCCTCCGTCCCGCTCGTCTGGAACGAGCTCACGAGGACGTCCCGGAACTTGAAGGTCAGGTACTCCTGCTGGCCCTTGCCGGCCCTGCGCGCCGAGAGCGTCGCCTCCTTGATGTGCTGTCCGGTGGCGCACGCCTTCATGAGCGCCGGGCTTGCCCGGTTCAGGTGCATCGTGAAGTGGAAGTCCTGGATCGAGACCTTGCCCGCTCCGCCACCGCCGCCTGCGCCACCGCCGGCCGTGTTCGTCTCACCGAAGCTCCAGGACTCGACGTCGATCTCGTCCTTGTGCTTGGCGTCCGCGCTCTCGCCCTTGATGCCGTCGAACTTGATGAAGAAGTCGACCGCTGCCATCGCGGCGACCCTACCACCCGACCTCCCGCCCCGCCTCGCCCGACCAGGGGAGGCAGTGCCTCGCAAGGTTGGCAAAGAGCCGATCGCGGCCGAAGGCCGGCTTCTCCGGCCGGGAGGCCAGCTGTGCCTC
>DASUZN010000050.1:0-18089 GCA_036376855.1 Gaiella sp.
CGGCCGGGATCCCGGCGGCGATCCGAAAGACGACCGGCAGCCGCCCCGGCGTGTCGCCGGCTCGAACCGCGTAACCGTCCATCGCCGAACTGGCGAAGGGCGGCAGGTCGACCGTGGCGGTCACGTCCTCGGCCAGGTAGCGACCGGCCGCCGCCGCGACCGGCACCGACTCGCCGTCGAGGACGGCTGCGCGCGCCAGCACACGGCGAAGCGCCTCCTCGATCGAAAGCAGGCCGCTCATCGGGGACATACGCTAACGGCCGTGATCTCGGTGGTCGTCCCGGTGCACGACGAGGAGCGCAGCGTCGCGCTGCTCCACGAGGAGCTCACCGTCGAGCGGCTCTACGACGAGCTCGCAGCGGCGCTCTCGGAGCGCGGCGAGCCATGGGAGGTCGTCTTCGTCGACGACGGCTCGCGCGACGGCACGCACGCCGCGCTCGTCCGGCTCCACGCGGGCGCGCCGAACATCCGGGTCGTCCGGCTCCGCCGAAACCTCGGGAAGGCCGCCGCGCTCGATGCGGGGTTCCGCGAGGTCGAGGGGGAGGTCGTCGTCACGATCGACGGCGACCTGCAGGACGACCCCGCCGAGATCCCACGCCTGCTCGCGAAGCTCGACGAGGGGTACGACCTCGTGACGGGATGGAAGACGCATCGCAACGACCCGTTCGCGCGGCGGGTGCTCTCGCGGATCTTCAACACGGTCACGGGCTGGCTCTCCGGCGTCCGCCTGCACGACATGAACTGCGGCCTGAAGGCCTTCCGGGTCGACGTCGCCCGCGAGCTCGACCTGTACGGCGAGCTCCACCGGTTCATCCCCGTCCTGGCGCACGACCTCGGCTTCCGCGTCACCGAGCTCGGTGTCAATCACCGCGCGCGGGAGCACGGGCGGAGCCGGTACGGGATGGAGCGGTACACGCGCGGGTTCCTCGACCTGCTGACCGTCACCTTCATGGCCCGCTACCGGCACCGGCCGCTCCACCTCTTCGGCGGGCTGGGGCTCCTGCTCGGCGCGATCGGGACGGGGATCCTCGTCTACCTGACGGTCGAGAAGATCCTCGGTGAGCCGATCGGCAAGCGACCGCTGCTCCTGCTCGGCGTGCTCCTCGTCGTCGTCGGCATCCAGTTCCTCTCGCTCGGCCTCCTCTCGGAGCTGGTCACGAGCCAGCACCGCGAGCGGCTGCGCGCTCTCGACGACCGGCGCTCGCGGCTCGTGGACGAGATCCTGCGGTAGCGGGTGAAGGCGCTCTACTTCGGGACGTACGACCGCTCGTCCCCGCGCAACACGCAGGTCGTCTCGTGCCTGCGGCGCGCCGGCGTGACGGTGGTGGAGCGCCACCGCGAGGTGTGGGGACGGCACAACTGGTCGCTCGGGCTGGGGCAGATCGCGCGGATGGCGCGCGCGGAGGGAGCGCTCGCGCGGCGAAAGGAGGACGACGCCGACGTCGTCGTGGTCGGCTACCCCGGGCACTTCGACATGCCCGCCGCCAAGCGCACGGCACGCGGCCGGCCGGTCGTCTTCAATCCACTGGTCTCCCTCCACGACACGCTGGTCGGCGACCGCGCGCGCTTCCGGCCCCGCTCGCCCGCCGCCGGCATCCTCCGCGCTGTCGACAACGGTGCGTTCAGGGGGGCCGACCTCGTCGTCGCGGACACGGAGGCGCACGCCGCCTTCTTCCGGCGGTCGTTCGGCCTTTCCGAGGAGCGGCTCGCCGTCGCATTCGTGGGGGCGGACGAGCCGCTGTTCCGGCCCGGCTGGCACCCGCCCGAGCCGTTCCACGCGCTCTTCGTCGGGAAGCTGACCCCTCTGCACGGCCTCGAGACGATCCTCGCCGCAGCGGCGCTCGTGCCCGAAGTGCCGTTCCGGGTCGTCGGCGACGGACAGCTCGGCCATCTCCTGAACGGGCGACCCGCGAACGTGGAGCACGTGCCCTGGATCCCGTACGAGGAGCTGCCGGACGCCTACCGCGCCGCAGGGTGTGCCCTCGGGATCTTCGGGACGGGTGACAAGGCGGCACGCGTGATCCCGAACAAGGTGTTCCAGGCGCTCGCATGTGCAAGGCCCGTGATCACGGCAGACACCCCGGCCGCGCGGGAGCTGCTGACCGATGGTGCGGACGCGATCCTCGTCCCTCCCGGCGAGCCCGAGGCGCTCGCCGGCGCGGTGCGGAAGCTCGCGGGCGACGACGCGCTCGCGGAGCGGATCGCGCGCGCCGGGGTCGAGACCTACGAGGCGCACGCCTCGGAGGACGTCCTCGGCGCCCGCTGGCGGTCGCTGCTCGAGCAGGCGGCCGCCGGTCGGTGACGCGCCCCGCGCGGCTCGTCACGGGGGGCTGCGCGGCGTTCGCCGCGGGGCTCGGCGCGCTCGCCGTCCTGCAGCACCGCGCCTTCTGGAGCGGCCGCTTCGACGTCGGCAACCTCGTCCAGGCCGTGTGGTCGACGGCGCACGGCGACGTTCTCTCGGTCACGGGGCTCACGGGACGCCAGATCTCCCGGCTCGGCGCCCATTTCGACCCGATCGTCGTCCTCTTCGCGCCTTTCTGGTGGCTCTGGCCCGATGCCTCGATGCTCCTCGTCGCGCAGGCCCTTGCCGTCGCGACCGGCGCGGTTCCCGTCTACCTGCTCGCTCGCAGGCATCTCCGCTCCGACTGGGCCGCGGCGGGCTTCGGGCTCGCCTACCTCCTGCATCCGGCCACGCAGTGGCTCGTCCTCGACGACTTCCATCCCGTCGCGCTCGCGACGCCGCTCCTCCTCTGGGGATTCTGGTTCCTCGACTCCGACCGGCTCGTCGCGTTCGCGGTCGTTGCCGGGCTCGCCTGTCTGACGAAGGAGCAGATCGGGCTCGTCGTCGCCGTGATGGGCCTCTGGTACGCGCTGCGGCCCGGGCGGCGACGGGCCGGCGTGGCGATCGCGGTCGCCGGGACGATCGTCTCCCTCGTGGCGGTGGCGGTCGTCGTGCCGCACTTCGCCCCCGGCGGCGGCTCACCGTTCGAGAGCCGCTACGGCGCGGTCGGCGGGTCGCCCGGCGGGATCGCGAAGACGGCGCTCACGGACCCGGGGGCCATCGTCGACGCGCTCACGAGCGGGCGCGACCTCGGGTACCTCGCGCGTCTGATCGTCCCGCTGCTGGGGCTTCCCCTGCTCGCGCCGCTCGCCGCGCTGACCGCCGCGCCGGAGTTGCTGCTGAACCTCCTGTCGGGGACGCGAACGCAGACCTCGATCCACTTCCACTACACAGCAGGCGCACTGCCCGGGCTGTTCGTCGCCGCCGTCCTCGGCGCAGCGCGGTTGCGGCGGCGCTACGCGTGGGCCAACCGGCCGGAGGGGAGGGCCGTCGTCGTCTCGACCTTCCTCGCAGGGGTGCTTCTCGGGCCGCTCCCCGTCTGGCGCGACGTCCCGTTCGGCTCCGACCTCGCGACGCGCGAGCACATCGTGGGCCATCACGCGCGGGTCGCGGCGCAGGCGATCGCGGTGATCCCTCCCGACGCTCCGGTGAGCGCCACGAACACGCTCGGCGCCCACCTGTCCGAGCGCCGACGCATCTTCAGCTTCCCCGTATTGGGCGACGCGACCTGGGTCGCAGTCGACGAGCAGCGGCCGAGCTACCGCGACCGCGCGGACGCCCCCGTGCTGTTCGGGCGCGCGTTCACGGCGCTGAAGGCGAGCGGGCGCTACCGCGTGGTGTTCGACGAGGACGGGATCGTCGTGCTCCGGCTCAAATCGGGATTGTCTGCGGAAGCAGGTACGCCGTGAGGACGAGCGCGGCAAAGCGGGCGAGCCGGTCGTCGTCCTCCGGCGCCGCAAGCGGCACGGCCCAGGCGAGGTACCAGACCGCGAGGTAGGGGGTCGTCGCGAGGACGAGGCAGGCGGCGGTGCCGAGCCGGGCTCGGCCGGCGAGCGCATCGCGGGCGAGCCAGGCGAGACCGATGCCGAGGAGGACGAGTGCGATCCCGATCGCGACCTCGTGCGGAAGCCCGAGCTGCTCCAGGCGCGAGGGGAGGGCGTAGCTCGTCCTGCGCACCGCGTTATCGGCCAGCGGGCCGAGCGCGCCGAGCCAGTGGAGACCGTAGCGCCACGTGGAGACCGCGCCCGCGGCGGCGAGGGTCGCGACGAGGGCGAGCGTTCCCGTCGACCGCCCTCGGGCGCGCGCCGCGACTGCAGCGAGCGCGAAGAAGACGAGCGGCACCCACTTGACCAGCGCCGCGAGCGCCCACACCACCCCGCCCGCCGATGCGCGACGATGTGCGCCGAGCGCGACGGCCGAGGCGACGAGCGCGCCCACGAGCGCGTCGTTGTGGCCGCCGCCGCCCGCGTGGATCGCCAGCACCGGGTTCCAGCCGACGAACGCGGCCGCGAGCGCAGGCTGCCGGGAGCTTCGCGAGACCGCGACGGTCGCCGCCAGCACGGCGAGAGCGGCAAGGCTCTTGTACAGCCAGGCGGCCGCATCTGCGGACGAGCCGGAGAGGCGGGCGACCGGCTCGGAGACGAGCGTGAACGCGGGGCCGTATACGCTCGTCGTGTCCCGCCAGTCTGCCCCCAGGTGGGGAGCCGCGGGGCTCTCCGGGAACGCCGACGGCGGGTCGACGTACGGGTTCCCGTCGCTCTCGGCGGCGATCCAGCCGTAGCCCCAGTACGTCCAGGCGTCCGTCGAGAGCAGGAGCGGGGAGGCGAGCGGCACGAGCTGCACCGCAGCCGCGACGAGGATCGCGGCGCGGAGCGCGAGCGCGCGACGCCGCAGGAAGAGGAGGCCGGCGAGATACGCCACGAGCGCCGCGACGAGCAGGACGAGGAAGAGCCGGGCGGTTGCCTGCTCGGCGAGACCGCCGTCCCGCGGAACGAGGGGCGAGCCGTCGCGCCACGCCGTCGCCGACGCGACCCCGACGAGACAGGCCGTGGCGACGCCCGCGGCGAGCGGCGTCGCTCTGGAGGTCACGGCTCGGGCGGGCGGCCGCCGTTCGCGGAGGCGCCTCCGCGACCGGAACTCGTGCCGGAAGCCCCCGCCGAGGGCGTGGCGCCCTTCGCAGCCGGGGGCTTTGCCGGAGGCTTCGGCGCCGTGTCCTTCTCGGGCGCCGCCGTCGTCGTGGCCTCGTCGGTGGTCGCGGGCGCGCTCGGAGGCGGCACGTAGTACGGGTCGTACGAGAGAGCCCACGCGCCGCGATGCCACTGCTGGAACGTCACCGGCTGCCTGGGCTCCGGGAACTCTCGGGCGGGAAGTCCGGCCAGCGCCGGATCCACGAACCGCCGCCAGATCTGCGCCGGAAAGGAGCCTCCGGAGACGGAGATGCCGTGGACGTTCGACATCGGCACCTCGCCGCGGGTGTAGCCCATCCAGACGGCCGTCGAGAGGCCCGGCGTGTAGCCGACGAACCAGGCGTCGGCATGCTTGTCGGTCGTCCCGGTCTTGCCCGCGACGGGCCGGCTGAGCGCCGCGGCGGTCCCTGTCCCGTACCGCACGTTGTCCTCGAGGATGCGCGTGACGACCGACGCGACGCCGTCGGGGACGACGCGCGTGCGGCGGTGATGCGCGGCCCAGCGGTCGTCGGGCTTGCCTTTCAGGATCACCCTGCGGATCGCGGTCGGCTCGTTGTAGATGCCTCCTGCGGCGAGCGTCGCGTAGGCCGACGCCATGTCGAGCGGGGAGACCGCGACGGAGCCGAGGCCCATCGCGGGGGGGAATGCACCGTTCACCTGCAGCGGCGTGCGCACGCCGAGCCGGCGAGCCATCGAGGCGACCCCGGCCGGGCCGACGTCGAGCGTCAGCTGCGCGTAGACCGAGTTGTCGGAGCGCAGGGTCGCCCGCTCGACGGATGTCCAGCCCGTGTAGCTCCCGTCGTACGTCCGTACGCACCACCAGCTGCCGTCGTCGCAGTTGCCGTCCGCCTTCGGGTGGTACGTGAACGGCGCCGAGACGTAGTAGGTCGACGACGGGTCCATCCCGCGCGCGACTGCAGCGGCGAGCACGAAGGTCTTGAAGGTCGAGCCCGGCTGGCGACGCGCCTGCGAGAGGAGGTTGAACTGGTTGTTCGCGCGGCCCGGGACGATCGCTGTCATCGCGCGGATCGCGCCGTTCGCAGGATCGATGGAGACGATCGCCGCGGCGGGGTCGGCCTTCCGCGTGAGCGTGTCGGCGATCGCCCTCTGCGCGAGTCGCTGCCAGCGGGGCTCGATCGTCGTGTACACCTTGAGCCCGCCCGACCGGACCGTCTCGGCGCCGTACGCCTTCGCGAGCTGGTCACGGACGTACCCGAAGAAGTACGGCTCGCGGATCTGCTCGTAGAGGCGCCCTGGCCGGAGCCCGATCGGCTGCCGACGCGCCCAGCGGTGCTGGGCGGGCGTGATCATCGACTCCTGGAGCATCGCGTCGAGGACCTGGTTGCGACGCTGGCGCGCGCGCTCGGGGTCGGTGAGCGGGTCGTAGGTCGTCGGGGCCTGCGGCAGCCCTGCGACGAGCGCCGCCTGGGGAAGCGTGAGCGACCGTGCCGTGCGTGAGAAGTACGTGCGTGAGGCAGCCTCTGCGCCGTAGGCGAGGTTCCCGTAGAAGACGGAGTTGAGGTAGCTCCCGAGGATCTTCTGCTTCGTCCAGGCATCGTCCAGCTTCACCGCCAGGCACGCCTCCGTCACCTTGCGCCGAACCGTGCGCTCGTTCGAGATGTAGAGGTTGCGGACGAGCTGCTGGGTGATCGTCGAGCCGCCCTCGACCACCTCGCCGGCCTTGATGTCCCGCCAGAGGGCGCGCGCGATGCCCTCCGCGTCGATCCCGCCGTGGTCGTAGAAGCGGCGGTCCTCGATGGCGACCGTCGCCTGGCGGAGCCACGGCGACATCTTCCCGAGCGCCACGACCTCGCGATTCCGCTCGGCCGGGATCACGCCGAGCAGCGAGCCGTCCGCCGCGTAGACGAACGTGTTCTGGCCGATCCGCGTCGGGCGGAGCGCATCGAGGTCGCACTTCGACCCGAACGCCAGGACGGCGCCGCCCGCGGCGATCCCCGCAGCGACGAGAACGAGCGCGAGCAGCACGAGGACGAGCGCCAGCTTCCCGCCGCGCTTGGGCCGGGCACGCCGCCGGCGCGCGCGGACGGGCGGCGCGGGCGCGCGACTCGGGCGGGAGCGCCTCGAGCGGCTCATGCGGCGATGGTAGCCACGTCCCATACCGGTTTCCGCGCCCGGGACCCGACCCCTCGCGATCTCGACCGCGTTATCGTCGCAGCGTGCGCGGCGCCCTCGCAGCGTCGTGGCCGGCGCTCCGGATCTTCCTCTGGAGTCGCCTCGCGATCTGGGTGCTCGCCGCCAGCACCGTGCTCCTCTTCGAGGACGAGCTCAACCCCTCGCGCGGGCGGTGGGACACGCCGCGGCTCCACGAGGTCGGGGCGGCCGTCGACGTGTGGGCGCGCTGGGACTCGAACTGGTACCTGCGCATCGCGGAGAGCGGGTACAGCTGGCCGTCGAGCACCCCCGCGTTCTTCCCGGGCTATCCACTGCTCGTCGCGGGCCTCGGCCGTGTCCTCGGCGACCGCTTCCTGCTCGCAGGCCTGGTCGTCTCGCTCGCGGCGTGCGGCGCGGCGTTCGCGCTCCTCTACCGGCTCGTGGCCAGCCGGCTCAGCCCTCGCGAGGCGTCCCGCTCTGTCCTCTATCTCGCGCTCTTCCCGACATCGTTCTTCCTGGGCGCGGTGTACGGCGAGTCGCTGTTCCTGTTGCTCGCGGTGGCCACCTTCGTGCTCGCGGAGCGCGGCAGGCTCGGCTGGGCGGCGGTCGTGTCCGGCCTGGCGCTGCTCACCCGCGCGCAGGGGGTCGCGCTGCTCCCCGCGCTGGCGGTGTTCGCCTGGCGGAGCGACCGGCGCGCGAGGAACCTCGGGCTGCTGCTCGTCCCCGTCGCGATGTTCCTCGTCTTCCCGCTCGTGCTCGAGCTCTGGATCGGGCACGGGCTTGCGTTCGTCGACGCGCAGAAGCTCTGGGAGCGCTCGCTGGCACCGCTCGGGCCGCTCGGCGGGCTCGTCCAGGCGATCGGTGAGGGCGACGTCGTAGGGCCCGTGCTGGCAGTGGCGATGGTCGGGCTCGCCGTCCTGTCATGGCGCGTCCTCGGCGCGCCCTATGGGCTCTACGCGCTTGCGGCGCTTGCGATCCCGATGGCGTTGCCGTCCGAGCGGCTCGGCGGCCTCTACTCCTTCTCGCGGTTCGCGCTCGTCGCGTTCCCGTGCCTGGTCGCGCTTGCGGTGCTCGGGCGCGACCGGCGGGTGCATGTCGCCACGGTCGCGGTTCTCGCGGCAGGGCTGGCGGTCGGCGTGGTTCGATGGGCGCTGTGGTACTGGGTCGCCTGACGGAGGTCCCTCGTCCCCGCCTCGTCGGCTGGGCGATCCTGGTCGGTGCGCTGGCCGCACTCTCCTATGCGGCCAACCTCGCGGGCGGCAAGCCGGCGAGCGACGTGCTCTACCAGTGGTCGACCGCGGCCGGCGCTCTCGTGCAGTACGGGATCATTCTCGCGATCGTGCTCGCCCTGGCGCGAGGACTAGCGCCTGCGACGCTGGGCCTGCGCCGTCCGGACTCGTGGGGTCGCGCGGTCGGATGGATCTTCGCGGCGCTCGCCACGATCTGGGTGCTCGGCGCGATCCTCGACATCTTCCTCAAAGCCGGCGAGGAGCAGGGTCTCGTGCCCGACGGATGGGACTCGTCCCGCGCTGCGCCGTTCGTGGCGAACTTCGTCGTCGTCGCGATGGTTGCCCCGTTCGTCGAGGAGCTGACCTACCGCGGCCTCGGGTTCGCGGCGGTGCGGGACGGGTACGGGGCGACCGCGGCGATCGTCGTGACAGCCCTCGCCTTCGGGCTCGCCCACGGGCTGATCGTCGCGCTACCCGTGCTCTCGATCTTCGGCGCGATCCTCGCGTTCCTGCGCTTCAAGACCGAGAGCCTCTATCCGTCGATCATCCTGCACGGCGTGTTCAACGGCGCGGCCCTGATCGCGGCGGTGTCGACGTGAGCGACCGGTTCGAGGGGCTACGCGCCGAGATCGCGGCGAACGACGCCGAGATCGTGAACGCGGTCAACCGCCGCCTGCGGCTCGTCGAGGAGCTGTGGCGGCTCAAGGCCGAGCGCGGCGATGCGAGGCTCGACCCCAACCGCGAGCGCCGTCTCCGCGAGGAGCTCGCCCGCTGGAACGGCGGGCCGCTCTCGGAGGAAGGGCTCGAGCGCCTGGTCGACGAGCTCCTCGCGCTCACGAAGCGAGAGCTCGGCGACGCGTAGGGCTCGTCAGTCCGGCGAGTCCTCGGAGCCCGTGGCGAACTCGTCGGGCGAGACCGTGTCCAGGAACTGCCGGAACTCGTCCATGTCGACCTCGCCGAGGCTGACGCGGTGGGCGTAGTCGAGGTCGGGCTCGTCACCCTCGAACTCGACGCCGGATTCCTCGATCACGTCGTCCTCCGCAAAGATCTTGGCGTCGGCACGGAGCGCGATCGCGATCGCGTCGGACGTGCGGGAGTCGATCTCGATCTCGGTGCCGTTGCGGACGAGCGTGATGCGCGCGTAGAAGGTGCTGTCGCGGAGCTCGGTGACCGTGACCCGGTCGACCTCGGCCTCGAGTGACTCGATGACGGAGCACACGAGGTCGTGCGTGAGAGGTCGCGGCGGCTCCTGTCCCTGGAGGCGCATAAGGATCGCCGCGGCCTCGGGGTGGCCGATCCAGATCGGCAGGTACGTCCTCCCGCCGGCGGTTCGCAGGAGCACGATCGGCTGCTTGCCGACGAGGTCGAAGCTCACGCCGTAGACCGTCATCTCCTGCATGACCCGCCTCAAGTGTAACCCTGCCTTGCTGGCGCAAGACCGGGATCCGCCGAGCGGATCCCGGTCGCGCGAAGATCCCTGAAGGCGTCCGCTGGCGCGGCCGCAACTGCTCCGAAGTGTCGTGGCAAGCCATCGTGAGCGGTTCCGCCCATGCGTCGAGTCGAGTGTCAGGGACGGTTTGGGGCGCATGCACCTTCGCTACACTCGTCAGCCGCGCGGGCGATTAGCTCAGTCGGTTAGAGCGCCGCTCTGATAAGGCGGAGGCCCCTGGTTCGAGTCCAGGATCGCCCACCTAGGAATGTCCAGCCTCACGCACGGAGTCCGTCGCGCTGAGGCACGAAGGCGACGCCCGGCTCGCTTGCAGGTGATTGCCGCCGCGGGAGCGAAGAGGTGCGCGCGGCAGATATCACTGAAAGCGTCGTTGGAGGCGATCTACGCGTGGAGAGCGGCCTACAGCGACTCGAGCGTCTCGACGAGCTCCTCGAGCCTCGTCTCGTCGCCGAAGTGGAGCTCGAGCTTGCCCGCCGAGACGCGAGCCGGAAGCCCGGTGAGCCGCTCGGCTGCGGAACGGGCGCGTTCCGCAAGCGCGGGGTCGACGGGGGTCGAGCGCGGCTTACGACGCGCGCCACCCTCCTGCGCCGCACGCTCGGTCGCACGCACGGTGAGGCCGTCGCGCGCGACGCGGCGGGCGAGGCGGGTCCTGGCGTCGTCGTCGGGGAGCGCCAGCACGGCGCGGGCATGGCCCTCGGTCAGCTCGCCGCGGGCGAGCATCCACAGCACTTCCTCGGGAAGCTCGAGCAGCCGTAGCCGGTTGGAGACTCCGGGCTTCGACCGGCCGACCCGCTCGGCGACGTCGCCGAGGGAGAGCTCGAACTCGTCGAGCAGCGTCGCGTAGGCGCGGGCCTCCTCGACGGGTGAGAGGTTCTCTCGCGCGACGTTCTCGACGAGCGCGAGTAGGAGCGTGTCCCGGTCGTCCGTCTCGCGGACGAGCGCCGGCAGCGTCTCGAGGCCGGCTTCCCGCGCGGCGCGCCAGCGGCGCTCCCCGGCGACGAGCTCGTAGCCGCCCTCCGGGCGCGGACGGACGACGATCGGCTGCAGGACGCCCTGGTGACGGAGCGAGGCGGCAAGGCCGGACGTCGCTTCCGGCTCGAAGCGTCGCCGCGGCTGCCGCGGGTTGGGATGGATCGCGTCGAGCGGCAGGTGGAGCAGGTCGCTTCCGCCGGCGGCGCCGCCGACGAGCACCTCGAGGCCGCGACCGAGGCCGCGGCGGGGTGCGGGGGTCTCAGCTGCGCTCGACAAGCTCCATCGCCACCTTCCAGTAGGCCTCGGCGCCGGCCGAGCGGCGGTCGTAGGCGATCGCGGGAAGCCCGTGGCTCGGCGCCTCCGCGAGGCGCACCGAGCGAGGCACGGTCTGTGTGAAGACAAGGTTTCCGAAGTGCGAGCGGAGCTCACGCTCGACGTCCTCTGCGAGGCGCGTCCTGCCGTCGACCATCGTCAGCAGGATCCCCGCGACGCCGAGCCGCGGATTGAGGCGCCGCTTGACCAGGTCGATCGAGCCGAGGAGTTGGGACAGGCCCTCGAGCGCGTAGTACTCGGCCTGGACGGGGACGATCACGCTGTCGGCCGCGGCGAGCGCGTTCACGGTCAGAGGGCCGAACGACGGTGGGCAGTCGAGGAAGACGAAGCGGTAGGGCTCTGTCGCCTCGTCGTGCAGCGCGTCGGCCAGGTAGCGCTCTCCGCCCTCGAGGGCCGAAAGGTGCACGGTCGCCGCGGCGAGCTCCGCCTTGGCCGGCACGACGTCCAGGTTCGCCACGGGAGCCGGGTCAACGAGCTCGCCCAGAGGCCGTCCGTCGAGGAGGTCGAGGGTCGAGTGGCCGTTACCGCGAAGGCCGAGGCCCGAGGTGGCGTTCGCCTGCGGGTCGAGGTCGACGATCAGACAGCGCTCGCCTGCCTCTGCCAGGCACGCCGCGAGGTTGACGGCCGTCGTGGTCTTGCCGACGCCGCCCTTCTGGTTCGCGATCGCGTAGATCCGGGCCGGCACAGGCCAACGGTAGCCATGCAGCCGGACGCCCCTCGCCGGTCGAAGGGTGGCAAACGGTGTCTGACACCGTCGTCGACGTCAGGCGAGCGGTCGCTTGCGTGCGACGCCCGTGCGGCGTGGAAAGCCGGGCGGTGTCGGGCCGGTCTTGCGGACGACCAGGAAGCCCGCCGGCGCCGGCTCGACCCGTCCCGCGATCTGCGCCGAGACGATCGCCGCCGCCTTCTCGTCGGCCGTGGGACCGACCCACAGCACCACGGCGCCGCCTTCGCGTACGAGCGGCAGGCACCACTCGAGGGCCGTCGGTGGGTGCGCGAGCGCCTTCGCCACGGCGACGCCGTGCGTCTCGAGCGGCTGCTCCTCGGCGCGTCCCCACACGACGCGGAGGTTCGGCAGCTCCGCCGTCCAGCGCTCGAGGAAGTCGCACTTGCGACGCTCGGCCTCGAGCAGCATCACCTCGCGACCTGGCAAGGCCGCGGCCAGCGGTATCCCAGGCGTCCCTCCGCCCGAGCCCACGTCGACGATCGGCCCGTCCTCGCGAGCGACGAGTGGGACGCCGCGGAGCGCGTCGTCGAGGAGGACGCGACGGGCGTCGTCCGGGTCGCGCAGCGCGGTCAGGCCCGGGGTTGCCAGCAGTGCAGCGAGCCAGCGGTCGAGAAGGTCGGTCGGCACATGAGGAGTGTCGCTCAGCGCAACGGCGCGGCGCGAGACTGTGGCCACACCGCGTTGCGGTGACCTTTAGTCCACGGAGCGGCGCGGGAGGACGACGACGTAGCGGTTCGGCTCCGTGCCTTCGCTCTCCGTCTCGACCTCGGGGTCGTCCTTCAACGCCTCGTGCACGAGCCGACGCTCGACCGAGCTCATCGGCTCGAGCTCGACGCGATGACCGGTCGCGGAGGCCTGCTCGGCGCTGCGGCGTGCGAGCGACTCGAGCGTGACCGCTCGACGCGCGCGGTAGCCGGCCGCGTCGATCACGATCCGCCGGCGCTCCTCGCCGACCGCGCGATGTGCGATCGCGTTCGCGAGATACTGGAGCGCGTCGATCATCTGTCCGTGGCGGCCGATCAGGACGCCGAGATCAGGCCCCGACACGGTCGCGGTCACGATGTCCTCCTCCTCGACGACAGAGGTCGTCCCGGTCACGCCGAGGGCGGCGAGCGTCCGCTCGAGCAGGCCGCGAGCAACGGCCGCCTCGCCGCCCTCGTCTCCGCCGGACGGCCGGTCGTCGGTCGCGGCCGGGGCAACGGGTCGCTCCACGGTGGCAAGCACGCGGGCGGGCATGTAGCCGACGCCGAGCAGGCCGCGCTCGCCCTCGCTCACGACCTGGAAGCGGACCGCCTCCCGATCGATCCCCGGCGCGAGGTGCTCGAGCTCGCGGAGCGCCGCCCACTTGGCCTCGCCGACGGTCTCGCCCGTCGCTTCGACGGAGACGTCGTCGCTCATCGCCGCTTGCTGCCGCCGCTCCGCTTTCGCTTCACGCGCCTCGGCGGCCCGGCGTTGACCGGCGCCGTCCCGTCCGTCGTCGGCACACCCGGCTTCCGCTTCGAGGACGTCGTCTTGGCGGGCGTTGCAGGCGGCTCCTTCGGCGGCGTTCGCGAGCTCTTGGGCTGCGCGCCGAGGTTCGGTCGCGGCATCATCTTGCGCGTCACGATGCCCTGCCCTGTCGTCCACAGGTTCGTGGTCAGCCAGTAGATCATCAGCCCGGTCGGGAAGTTGAGGATGAACGGGACGAAGACGATCGGCAGCACCATCATCATGATCCGCTGCGCCTTCTGCATCGTCGCGGCCATGAAGTACGAGGACGTCAGCTGGCTCGCGACGTAGATCACGAGCAGCAGCGGCCCCCAGCCGTCCTTGGTCGGCTGGGTGATGTTGACGAGCCCGATGAAGTCGAGGCTCGTACCCGCATACTGGGGCAGGCTCCACACTTCGCGCTCGAAGTCCTTGAGGACGTAGAAGAGCGAGATGAAGATCGGGATCTGGAGAACGATCGGCAGGCACGACGCCGCAGGATTGATCTTGTTCTCGCGGTAGAACTTCATCAGCTCTTCGTTCTGCCGCTGCTTGTCGCCCTTCCAGCGCTGCTGGATCTCCTTCATCTCCGGCGCATGCGCCTGGAGGTTCTGCATCGAGTGGATCTGGCGCACCGTCACGGGCACGAGCACGAGCCGCACCAGCACGACGAGCGCGACGATCGACCAGGCCCACGAGAGGCCGGCGGTCGTGTGGAGCCACTCGAGGAGGCTGGTGAGGAAGTCCTCGATCGGCTTCAGGGGATTGACGATGCCGATCACGTGCGCACCCTCTTCTCCTGGCTGTTCGGACGAAACAGTGTGCGGTCGGCGACGCGATCGACGCCGCCGTGGCTCCACGGGTTACAGCGAAGAAGGCGCCAGCCGGCGAGGATCCCGCCGCGGACGAGCCCGAGCTCACGGAACGCGTCGAGCGCGTACTGCGAGCAGCTCGGGTGGTACTTGCACGTTCCTGCGGGCGTCAGCAGGCCGAGCGTATGCCGCCAGGCCTGGACGAGCCCGATCCCGATCCACCTCATGCGTGCACCTTGCCGATCACCTCGCGCACCTGCTCGACGAGCCATTCGTGCCCGCGACCGTCGGCTGCCTCGGCAAGCCCCGGCCGCGCGGCGAGCACATAGTCCCTGCCGGGCGGCACGTCGGCGGCGAGCGCGACCCACACCGCTCGGAGCTGCCGCTTGAGGCGGTTACGGGCGACGGCCGAGCCCACGGCCCGCGGGACCGCGAGACCGAGTCGCGCGTCGCCGTCGGCATCCTCGGGGCGGGCAAACCAGTGGAGCGTCAGCGAGCGCGTCGAGACCGACCGTCCCTGTCGGTAGACGGCATCGAAATCGCGGGACCGGGACAGACGCTGCCGGCGCTCCACAGCGCAGAGCTCAGGCCGAGAGGCGCTTCCGCCCCTTGGCGCGGCGGCGCTTGAGAATCGCCTGCCCGCCCCGCGTCGACATGCGCGCACGAAACCCGTGCTTGCGCTTGCGGCGGCGGACGTTCGGCTGGTACGTGCGCTTCACGACGGAGAGGAGCCCTTCCGAGACGTTGCCCGCACCACGGGGCGCGGCGGAGCGCGGAGTATAGACGAGCTTTGCGGGGCGCCGGTTATCCACAACACGAGGGGATAGCGGCCTGTTCGAAATGGCTGCTCACGGGGGAGGATCGTCGCCTCCACGGGCGCAGCGAGGAGGCTTGTCCACAGCTGTGGAGATCTGTGTGGAGACGGAGGAAAATCCTGCAAATCGGACTCTTTTACAGGCTCGCTAGACCCCGTTCGAGGCGCGAACGCATCCTCGCGACGGTGGTATGCTCGCCGCTCCTCCGTCCCCCGAAGGAGCACCGAGCACCACGTGGAGAACCCCGTCGAGCCGACTGCCGAGCGCCTCTGGAACGACGTCTCGCGACGGCTCCGGGACACGCTGAACGAATCGACCTACACGATGTGGTTCGCGTCGGCACAGCCCGTCGCGCTCCGTGACGACACGTTCGTGCTCGCCGTCCCGAACCAGTTCTCGCGAAGCTGGATCGCGAGCAACTTCCTCGGCCTGCTCGAGAGCGCCGTGCGAGACACTGTCGGCCGCTCGATGCGGGTCACGCTCGAGGTCTTCGAGGCGCCGGGCGAGACGGACGGGCCGCCGGCTGCGGCGACAGCCGCGAGCGGTGGCGACGGCCAGCCCGGCTCGAACCCGAAGTACACGTTCGACAACTTCGTGATCGGCTCGTCGAATCGCTTCGCCCATGCGGCCGCGTTGGCCGTCGCGGAAGCGCCGGCGCAGGCCTACAACCCGCTCTTCATCTACGGCGGCACGGGCCTCGGCAAGACGCACCTCCTGCAGGCCATCGGGGCGTACGTCAGCGATCACGCCGGTGGCCTGACGACCCGGTACGTGACGAGCGAGACGTTCACGAACGACTTCATCAACTCGTTGCGCGACAAGCGAATCGAGGGGTTCAAGCACCGCTACCGCGCGTACGACGTGCTGCTCGTCGACGACATCCAGTTCCTCGAGGGGAAAGAGCGCTTCCAGGAGGAGTTCTTCCACACCTTCAACACGCTCTACGAGGCCGGCCGGCAGATCGTGATCTCCTCCGATCGACCGCCGAAGGAGATAGCGACGCTCGAGGAGCGGCTGCGGTCGCGGTTCGAGTGGGGGCTGATCACCGACATCCAGCCGCCCGACCTCGAGACGCGCATCGCGATCCTCCGGAAGAAGGTGACGACCGACGGGATCGCCGTCACCGACCCGGAGGTGCTGACGTTCATCGCGGGGCGCGTCACGACGAACATCCGCGAGCTCGAAGGCGCGCTTACAAGGGTCGTCGCGTTCTCGTCGCTGACGGCACTGCCGCTCGACGTCGAGCTCGCGGAACAGGTGCTGCGCGACCTCTTCCCGCCGAGCGGCGACCTCCCCGACGTCACGATCGGCCGGATCCAGGAGGCCGTCTGCGAGCGGTTCTCGCTCACCGTGCAGGAGCTCGTCAGCCCTCGCCGCTCGCAGGCGGTCGCCTATCCGCGGCAGGTGGCGATGTACCTGTCCCGCGAGCTCACCGACGCGTCGCTTCCCAAGATCGGAACCGAGTTCGGGGGCCGCGACCACACGACGGTGATGCACGCGAACGCCAAGATCACGCGCATGATCAAGGAGGACAGGGCTGTGTACAACCTCGTGCAGGACCTCACGGCCCGGATCAAGCACCGTGGATAGATCGTCCCAACGAGCGTCGTCGACCTGCGGCGCTGGGGGTCCGGTGGACAAGCCGCCCCTCGGGACCCACCGCCTGATCCCGCATAACCACTACGTTTGGCTCCATCTTCCCCGTCGTCCACACTCCCTATGACTACAACGAAAGGTTTAAGAGAGAAATGATGGAAACCGACATCGCCGTGGGTTCGGGGATTCGCGTCGTCGTCGCCCGGGACGCGCTGGCAAGCCGACTTGCGCTCGTCGCGAGAGCGGCGTCCTCGCGGGGCGCGGTTCAGGTGCTCGGCGGCATCCTGCTTCGCGCGCGGGACGGCCTGCTCGAGGTCGAGGCGACCGATATGGAGCTCTCGCTTCGCACGACGGTTCCGGCGACCGTCGAGGGCGAGGGCGCGATCGTCGTCCCGGCGAAGCTCCTCGGGGACGTCGTCCGCCTGCTGCCAGCGGACGAGGTGACGATCGCCCACAAGGCCGAGGACGGCGTCGCGACGATCGAATCGGGGTCCTACGCGGGGCGGATGAACGTCTTCGCGGCGGAGGACTTCCCCAAGCTGCCGGCGATCGACGTGCCGCTGCACGAGATCGAGTCTGCGTCCTTGCTCGACACGGTGCAGCGCGTGTCGCGCGCCGCCTCCCGCGACGAGTCCCGCCCCGTGCTGACGGGGATCCTCGTGCGGTTCGAGGGCTCGAAGCTGACGATGGCCGCGACCGACTCGTACCGGATGGCCGTGAAGGAGACCGAGCTCGCGGCAGCCGGCCCGGAGCTCGAGGCGATCATCCCGGCCCGCGCGCTCGACGAGCTGGGACGCGTCGCCGCGGGGGCGGAGACGGTGCAGCTCGGTGTGAACGAAAACCACGTGATCTTCGGAGCCGGGGACGCATGGCTCACGACACGCAGGATCGATGGGCAGTTCCCCAACGTCGCGCAGCTGAAGCCGGAGACCTTCGACGTCGAGCTCGAGGTGAACCGCGCGGAGCTGCTCGAGACGGTCCGCCGTGCCGCGGTGATGGCCCAGCGCAACACGCCGCTACGGCTGCGCTTCGCGGAGGGCGAGCTCACGATCTCCGCGCAGAGCCAGGACGTCGGCGAGACGCGTGAGTCGCTCGCCGTCGCCTACGCGGGAGAGCCGCTCGAGATCGGGTTCAACGCGGAGTTCCTTCGCGAGGGGCTCGAATCCGTGACGTCCGACGGCGTTCAGCTGAAGCTGATCAACCCGCTTCGGCCGGGGCTCCTGAGCGCCGACGGCGACGCGTTCTGGTACCTGATCATGCCGATCCGGCTCGCCGGCTAGTAGCCTCGAAAAGTGCGACGCGCTCACGCGACGCACTTCTCGAGGGGGGTGCGGAGGACTACGCCTGATCGTCCACGAGGTCTCGCTGCGTGAGATCCGTTCGTACGAGCGGTTGGAGCTCGCCCTCGAGCCCGGGCTGGTGCTCGTGACAGGGCCGAACGGCGCCGGCAAGACGAACCTGCTCGAAGCCGTGCACCTCGCGGCGCAGGGGCTCTCGTTCCGGACGCGCCAGGACAGCCAGATCGTCCGTCGCGGCGCGGGCGAGGGC
>DASUZN010000051.1:0-6127 GCA_036376855.1 Gaiella sp.
AGGGCGAGGCGCACACCTGCCTCCTCGGCGGCCGGGACGGCGCGCTCGAGGAACCAGGCGAGGCTCACCCAGAGCCGTTCCTCCTCGACCGGCGCCTCCGGCGCGTCCGGGGCCTCGGCCCACACGGAGAGGTCGAACGCCGTCGCAGTCGCGGCTCCTCGCGTCGGGATCGACGTCGACGTCCTCGACCATGGGACGACCGCCATCCAGTTGTAACACCAGACGCCGACCCCGAGCCGACCCATGACCCGGATCAACTCGAGCACGTCCTCGAGCTCCTCCTCACGGCCCGGGAGACCGAGGCGAAGCCTGTCCATCGGCGGGTTGTCCTCGATCACGGTGAGGCGCAGGCCGGCGTCCTCGACCTCGTGGCGGAGGAGCGCGAGTGGCCCGTAGGCCCACGGCGCCTCGGATGCGTGGCCGCGCCAGTCCGTCGTAGCGCGCGGGAGGACCCCGACCGCCTCCTCGACGCCGACCTGGCGGAGCTGTGCCCAGGTCGGGGCGCTCCGCGGCTCGAGCAGGATCTCGGCGAGTCGCAGCATTCAGAAGCCCTTGACCGCGAGGAAGCCGCCGTCGGCGACGATGGTCGTGCCCGTGACGTAGCGGGCGGCGTCCGACACGAGGAAGACGACCACGTCGCCGATCTCGTCCACGGTGCCGATCCGCCCGAGCGCGTTCGCGCCGCGCACCCGGTCGAGGAACCCCTCCGCATCCGCAGTGTTCATCCCCTCGAGATCGCGCGCGAGCATCGGCGTGTCGATCGTGCCGGGCGCGACGGCGTTGACGCGGATCCCGTCCGCCCCGAGCTCCACCGCCAGCGCCCGCGTCGCCGCCACGAGCCCCGCCTTGGCGGCCCCGTAGGCGACGCAGCCACGCAACGTTGCGTATGCCTGCACGGAGGTGACGAACACGATGCTCCCCCCACCCCGGGCCCTGAGCGCCGGGATCGCGAGCTGGGCCGACGTCAGCGCGCCTCGCAGGTTGACGTCGAGGACGCGCTTGAGATCGGCCTCGCTCATCTCGGCGAGGTCTGCGTAGATGCCGACGGCCGCGTTCGCGACCATGACGTCGAGACCGCCGAACACCGAGACCGCTTCGTCGACGACGCGCTGTACGTCCTCGCGGCGACGCACGTCGCCGACGGACGCGACGCCGTCCGAGCCGGCGGCCCGCACGAGCTCGAGGGTCTCGTCGAGCCCGTCCCGGTCGACGTCGTTCGCCACGATGCGCGCACCGGACTCGGCAAGCGCCGCCGCGAGGCCCCGCCCGATCCCCGAGCCCGCCCCCGTGATCGCCGCCACCGTGCCCTCCCGCGTCACGCCCGCATCATCCAGGATCCGCCGGGCGCGGGGTCGTCGGCACGAGTGGGAGCGCCTCGCCGGAGGCACGGAGCGCCGCGGCCGCCGGGTTGTCTCGCTCATCCCACGTCCATGCGGCCTCCGGCCGGAGGATCAGCGCGACGTCGTCGTACGCGAGGAACTCCTCGACCTCCTGCAGCGCAGTGCCGACCGGGGTGACATAGCGGTGGTGGACGAGCTCGACCAGCGCGACCGCGGCGGATCCGCGCACGATCGCGACCCGACCGCGAAGCGAGGCGCCGCACACCTCGGCCCCGGGCCGCGAATCGTGGACGCACAAGGTCGCGCGCGCGTCACGCTCGAGGTTTCGAACCTTGCGGCTCCGTGACGACGTGGCGAGAACGATCTCTCCCGAGCGCGCCGCGAACCAGACGGGCACCACGTGCGGGACGCCCTCCGGCTCGAGCGTCGCGAGCACGGCGACGAGCCGCTCGTCGAGGAGCTCGCGGACGAGCGGGCTCGCCAGCACCGCGGCGCCGCGCAGGACGCGGCTCGGCTCCGGGGCTCCGTCGCTCGGCATGGACGCGTGAATACCACACCGGTGGGATACTGCCTCGGGGGTTCGAGACAGAGACAGGAGGTCTGTATGGCGATCTCGACGATCGACGGCGAGGTGCTCGAAACGCTCGCCGCGGCGTTCTCCGGCGCGATCCTGCAGCCGGGAGACGAGGGGTACGACGACGCGCGACGCGTCCACAACGGATTGATCGACCGCCGGCCGGCCGTGATCGCACGGTGCGCCGGGACGGCGGACATCGCGGATGCCGTGAGGCTCGCCCGCTCGAGCGGGCTCGAGATCTCCGTCCGGGGAGGCGGCCACAACGTCGCGGGTCGCGCGGTCGCCGAGGGCGGCCTGATGATCGACCTCTCTCCGATGAAGGGGATTCACGTCGATCCTGCTGCGCAGACCGCACGGGCGCAGGGCGGCGTCGTCTGGAGCGAGCTCAACCGCGAGGCGCACGCGCACGGGCTCGCCGTGACCGGTGGTGCGATCTCGTCGACGGGGATCGCCGGGTACACGCTCGGCGGCGGGCTCGGGTGGCTGATGGCCAAGCACGGCCTCGGCGCCGACAACCTGATCGGCGTCGAGCTCGTGACGGCCGACGGCGAGACGCTGAACGTGACCGACGAGACCCACCCGGACCTGATGTGGGCGCTCCGCGGCGGCGGCGGCAACTTCGGCGTCGCTGCGTCGCTCGTGTTCCGCCTGCATCCGCTGACGATGGTCACCGGCGGGCTGATCGCGCATCCGATCGACGCCGCGGGCGACATGCTCCGGTTCTACCGCGACGCCGTGGCCGACTGCCCGGACGACCTGACCGTGTTCGCCGGCCTCGTCCACGCCCCGGACGGCTCGGGCATGAAGCTCGCGGCGATGGTCGTCTTCCACACGGGCGACTCCGCCGACGCCGAGCGAGAGCTGGAGCGCTTCAAGACCTGGGGCTCGCCGCTCGTGGTCGAGGTCGGTCCCATGCCATACCCGGTGATGAACACCCTCCTCGACGGCGCGTATCCGAAGGGAGCGCTCAACTACTGGTTGTCGAGCTTCACGACCGGCCTACCCGACGCGCTGATCGACGCGATGGCCGAGCGGTTCGCGTCGGTGCCCTCACCGATGAGCGTGATCCTGCTCGAGCACTTCCACGGCGCGGTGACGCGGATCGGCCCGACCGACACGGCCGTGCCGCATCGCGACGAGGGCTGGAACCTGCTCCTCCCGTCGGAGTGGGTAGACCCTGCGGAGACGGAGGCCAACATCGCCTGGACGAAAGACACCTTCGCCGCCCTCTCGGAGCACTTCAGCGGCGGCAGGTGGCTCAACTACCTCGGCGACGACCAGGACGACGCGATCCGCTCCGCGTACGGCCCGAACTACGACCGGCTCGTCGAGGTCAAGCGCCGGTACGACCCCGACAACGTCTTCCACCTGAACCACAACATCGTGCCGTAGTCAGCTCGCGCTAGAGCTCGTCCAGCCGGAGGCGGGCTCGCGCCGCCGCCGGCACGTTGCCCTTCCGCTCGTGGAGCCGGAGCGCCTCCTCGAGCGCTGCCCTCGAGTCGTGCGGACGGCCCGCCAGTCGCAAGACCACGGCAAGATCGGCGAGCGCCCTGGCGTGAAGCTCGAGGTCCTCGGTGCCGGCGCACAGCGCGTCCGCTTCGCGCGCGAGGGCTTCCGCCTCGCCGAACCGGCCCTGATGTGCAAGGAGCTTCGCGCGGACCGCCCGCCAGCCGACCTGCGCGTCGATGTCCTCGGGCGCCGTGAGACGATCGGCCTGCCAGCGCTCGGACAGCGCTAGCGCGTCGTCGATGCTTCCCTGGACGTAGAGCGCCTCGAGGAGCTGCGGCACGGCACTCGCCAGATAGCCGTGCTCTCCCATCGCGTCGAGTCGCTCGCAGGCCGGCCGCAGCTCTCGCTCGGCGGCGATCCCGTCACCCGCGAGCAGCTCGATCCTCCCGGCCGCCAGCGAGAGTTGGAAGTACAGGGTCACCTCGTTTCCGCCCTCCACCAGCGCGGACGACCGCCGGACCGCATCGCGCGCCGCCTCGAAGTCTCCGCACATCGACCGCAGCTGCGCGAGTCCGTTCAACACCGCCATGTCGAGCCTGCGGTTGCCCTCGACGCGCGAGCGAATGTTCTCGACCCGCACGAGAGCCTCGGGAACCGGCGTCGCGCCGAAGAAGGTCACGGCGATCACGTACTGGAGACACTCGACCTCCTGGTAGCGATCGCCCGCGTTGCGGGCGTGCATGGCCCCTTCCTCGAGGTCCTCGAGCGCCTCCGCGAACGCCCCTCCCCAGAAGCGGAGTCTGCCGCGGAAGGCGAGCGCGCGAGCAAGCCCGGCCTCGTCTCCGTGCTCGCCGAACGCGCGCATCGCGGCCTCCACCTCCGCGAGCGTCTCCTGCCGGGTCAGCTTCGTCGCGTGGAGGCGGAGATCGGCGAGGGCGAGCGAGGCGGTTGCGGCGACCACGTCGTCTCCGGTGCCTCGGGCCCGCTCGACCGCCTCCACCAGGACCGTCTCCGCGCGCCCCATCTGGGAGGTGTCGCGCAACGCGCGGCCGAGGAGGGGCAGAACAGCGAGCCGGTCGGGGTGGTCTGGCGAAAGCAGCACCGCAGCTCGCTCGAAGAGGTTGGCGGCGGCAGGCTCGTCGCCGCGCGCGTTTGCCCGGCGCCCGGAGGATGCGAGCCGTGCCGCTGCCAGCTCGGCAAGGTGAAGGGCATGGTCGTCCGGAGGCCCCAGCTCGGCGAGCCAGCGATACGCCTGCTCGAGGTGGTAGCCGACGATCTCCTCGAACCCGTCGCCCCGCCGGTCGAGCCAGTGGGCGAAGCGCTCGTGCAGATCGGAGCGGAGCTCCTTCGGCAGCCGGCCGTACGCGGCATCGCGGATGAGTGCGTGTCGGAAGCTGAAGGTGTCCGCGATCGCATCGTGCGGCTGGATCAGCTCGTTTCGCACGAGCGCGGCGAGCCGGGTGCCGGACGGCCGCCGCCGGTCGGGCGAGAGCTCTCCGAGCGCCTCCCATTCGAAGTCCTGACCGATGACGGATGCGCACTCGAGCACATGGCGCTCCGCCTCGGGCAGCGCGTCGAGTCGGGCCTCGAGAAGCGCGTGGATCGTCGGCGGCACGTGACCCGGGTCGCCGCCGTCAGCGAGCATGGCGAGCAGCTGCTCCACGAACAGCGGATTCCCCTCCGCGGTCTCGCGGATGCGCGCCCGGGCGTCGTCGTCGAGCGCGGTGCCGCCGAGCAGATTCTCGATCAGCTCCTCGGACTCGACTTGCGAGAGCGGCTCGAGCATCATCGACTCTCCACCCCACGCCGGCCGTTCGTCGAGCAACTCGGGCCGTGCCAGGCAGAGCAGCAGGACGGGCGCGTCGCGCGTCCAGTCGCCGAGATGCTCGGCGAGATCGAGGAGGGTGGGCTCCGCCCAGTGGATGTCCTCGACGACGAGCGCGAGCGGTCGCTCCCGGGCGCGCTGCTCGAGCGACTTGCGCACCGACCAGAAGATCTCGTCCGGCGCCCCGGCCAGGAGCGCCGTCTCGAGCTCGTCCTCGGCGCCGGCCGCGCGGAAGATCTCGATCATCGGCCAGTAGGTGATCCCCTCGCCGTACGGGAGGCACCGCCCGGTCAGGACCGAGGCTTCCCCGTCGACCACCGCGGTGAGCTCGCGGGCGAGCCGCGACTTGCCGATCCCGGGCGGCCCGAGGACCGTGAGCATCCGGCAGCGACGCGTGGACACCGCCTCGTCGAACGCCGACCGCACGCGGGCGAGCTCGCTGCGCCGCCCGACGAGAGGCGCGTCGAGAAGCCGCTCGACGAGCTCGGAGCCCTCGCCGATCCGGAGCAACCGAAACGCGGTCTGCGGCTCCGTCTTGCCCTTGAGCGTGAGGGGTCCGGTCGTCTCTGCCTCGATCGCGCCATGCGTTAGCCGGTGGGTGCGCTCGCCGATCAGGATCTCGCCGGGCTCGGCGGCTTGCTCCAGCCTCGCCGCAAGGTTCACCGCGTCGCCGGTGACGAGACGCTCTCGCGTGCCCGTGACGACCTCGCCGGTGTTGACGCCCGTGCGCAGTTGCAGGGTGACGCCGTAGGCGCGCTCGAGCTCCTCGTTCAGGGTCGCGAGCGCGTCGCGGAGCTCGACGGCGGCGCGCAACGCGCGCAGCGCGTCGTCCTCGTGGACGACCGGGACGCCGAAGGCCGCCATGACCGCGTCTCCGATGAACTTCTCCACCGTGCCGCCGTGGCGCTCGAGACACGACCTCGCGGCCTCGAAGTA
>DASUZN010000052.1:0-13588 GCA_036376855.1 Gaiella sp.
CCTCGACGGCGGAGGAGATCGAGGCCTGGCTCGCGACGATGCGCGCCGACGGACGAGCACCGGCGACGATCGCGCGGCGACTCGCCGCAGTGCGCGCCTACCTGCGACATCTGACGCTGATCGGCACCCGCTCGGACAACCCGGCCGCCGCGATCGCCGGGCCGCGACGCCCGCGAACGGTGCCGCGCACTCTCTCGCCCGCCGAGGCGGAGCGGCTCGTCGAGGCCGCCAACGGCACGTCGCCGCGCTCGATGCGCGACCGGGCGCTCGTCGAGCTCCTCTACGGCGCCGGGCTTCGGGTCTCGGAGGCCGTGGGGCTCGTCAAGGCGGCCGTCGACCTCGAGGGACGCATCGTCCACGTCACCGGCAAGGGTGGCAAGGAGCGGCTCGTCCCGCTCGGCCGGCCGGCCGCCGAGGCGCTGCGCCGTTACCTGGCGATCGGCAGGCCGCACCTCGACCGCCGCCACCGTCCCGATCTGTTTCTCAACGCGCGCGGCGGGGCGCTCACCCGCGCCGGCGCGTTCCTGATCCTGCGCCGCTTGGCGGACCGCGCCGGCCTCGAGCCGGGCCGCGTGCATCCGCACCTGCTGCGGCATTCGTTCGCCACCCACCTGCTCGAAGGCGGCGCCGACCTCAGGAGCGTCCAGGAAATGCTCGGCCACGCCGACGTCGGCACGACCGAGCGGTACACGCACGTCTCCGATCGGCACCGTCGCGACGCATACTTCCGGGCCCACCCGCATGCCCGGCGGCGCCGTGATCGGGCTCCGGACGCGGGCTAGGACACGGCCAGCGCGACCGCCCGGTCGACCGTTCCGTCGGTCGGATCGAGAAGCGTGACGTGCCCCACCTTGCGCCCCGGGCGCGGCGGCTTGCCGTAGAGGTGCACCCGCGCGCGCGGCAAGGCGAGCAGCTCGTCGAGCGGCGGCACCAAGCCGATCAGGTTGACCATCACGCACGGCGAGCGGGCCTCGGTCGACCCGAGCGGCAGACCGAGGATCGCGCGCAGGTGGTTCTCGAACTGGCTCGTCGCCGCGCCGTCGATCGTCCAGTGCGCCGTGTTGTGCACCCGCGGTGCGAACTCGTTCGCGAGCAGCCGGCCCCCCGCGTCGAAGAGCTCGACCGCCAGGACGCCGACGTATCCGAGCGCGTCCATCAGCGCCGTGCAGATCGCCTCGGCCTCTGCCTGCGCTGCATTCGCGGCCGGCGCGCGCGTCACCCGCAGGATCCCGTCGCGGTGGACGTTCTCGCCCACCGGCCAGAACCGCGTCTCGCCGTCCCGCCCGCGCACGCCGACGATCGAGAGCTCGCGATCGAACGGGACGAGCTCCTCCGCGATCTCGTCGTCCGCCAAAGCCTCCGGCGCGTGGACGAGTCGCTGGCCCTTGCCGTCGTAGCCGAGCCGCCGCGACTTGACGAGCGCCGGGAGCCCTGTCTCGTCGAGCGAGCCGAACCGCGCGGTGGGAATGCCCAGAGACCGGAAGAGAGCCTTCTCCCGCAACCGGTCCTGCCCGTGCTCGAGCGCCGCCGCTCCCGGGACGGCGCCGACCCGCACCGCCGCCTCGACCGGCACGTTCTCGAACTCGTACGTGACGACCTCGGCGCCGTCGACGAGGCGGTCGAGCGCGTCCGGGTCGCCGTACTCCCCGACGACGAGCTCGCCTACCTCTCGCGCGCACGCTTCCGGCGAGGGGTCGAGGAAACGGAACGAGAGCCCGAGAGGCAGCCCTGCCAGCCCGAGCATCCGCCCGAGCTGACCGCCGCCGATGCACGCGACGAGCGTCATGCGCGCTTGTGGTGAATCAACACAAGCGTTGTTACGCCGCCGGATCGGGGCTGTCGAGCACCGCCTGCGTCTGCGCCGCGCGGAAGCGCTTCAGGCGCTCGGCGAGCGCCGCATCCGAGCCGGCGAGGATGGCGGCAGCGAGCAGCGCCGCGTTCACGGCCCCGGCACGGCCGACCGCGAGCGTCCCGACGGGGACGCCGGCGGGCATCTGGACGATCGAGAGCAGCGAGTCCATCCCCGACAGCGCCTTCGACTCGACGGGGACGCCGAGCACGGGCAGCATCGTCTTGGACGCGGCCATGCCCGGGAGGTGCGCTGCCCCGCCGGCTCCCGCGATGAGGACACGCAGCCCGCGGGCCTCCGCCGACGCCGCGTACTCGAAGAGGAGGTCAGGCGTGCGGTGCGCCGACACCACGCGCTGCTCGAAGGAGACGCCGAGCTCGCCGAGCGTCTCGGCGGCGTGGCGCATCGTCTCCCAGTCCGAGCGGGAGCCCATGATCAGACCGACGAGCGGCGTCGCCATCGAAATCTCTACTTCGCCCGCGCCTTCTTGACGAGCGCGGCCGCGACCGCGCGTGCCGACTCCCGCACCTCGCGGTCGGTCTCGTCGTCGCCGGCGATGCCCTCGAGCAGCTGGATCGTGCCGCGGTCGGCCGTCCCGTTCCGAAGGCAGGCGATCGCGAGGCGGCGGACGGCCGGGTTCGGATCGCGCATCGCGAGCTCGTTGAGCGCGGCCCGGTATGCGTTGACGTCCCCTGGATGGTCGGCCGAGAGCGAGGTGAGCGCGATCAGAGCCGACCCGCGTGCCGCGGCGCTCTCGTCCTCGAGCCCGCGGCGGATGAGCTCGAGCTTCTGCCGGAAGCGAAACTGGCCGATCGCTCGGAACGCCTGGCCCCGAACGCGGTAGTCGGAGCTCCGGGCCGCCGCCTCGAGCTCGTCGTCCCACTGCGCGCGAAGGGTCGCGAGCTCCTTCTCGTTGCCCGGCTCCCGGGCGAGCGCGTCCGCGTGCGCCGCTGCCTCGGCGAGCTCCATCAGACCGCCGAGAACGACCGCGCCGCAGGCCCGACGTACCGCGCGGAAGGCCGCACGAGCCGGTTCAGCCGCTTCTGCTCGAGGATGTGCGCCGACCAGCCCGCCGTGCGCGAGCAGGCGAACATCGCAGGCGCGAGCTGCGGCGGGACGTCCGCGACGTCGAGCACGACCGCCGACCAGAACTCGACGTTCGTTGCGAGCACGCGGTCCGGCTTGCGAGCGTGGAGCTCCGCGAGCGCCACGCGCTCGAGCTCGTCCGCGACCTCGAAGCGCGGCGACCCGAGCTCCTGCGCGGTGCCCCGCAAGAGCCGCGCCCGCGGATCCTCGGCGCGGTAGACGCGATGCCCGAAGCCCATCAGCCGGTCGCCGCGGTCGAGCAGATCCTTGACGAAGCCCTCGACCGACGGCGCGGCGGCGGCGGCGTCGAGCATCGGCAGCACGCGCGCGGGGGCGCCGCCGTGGAGCGGGCCCGAGAGCGCCCCGACCGCCGACGACAGCGCGGCCGCGCAGTCGGCGCCCGTCGAGGCGACGATCCGCGCCGTGAAGGTCGACGCGTTGAGCCCGTGCTCCGCCGTGCAGATCCAGTACGTGTCGATCGCCTGGACGTCCTTCGGGTCGGCCTCCCCCCGCCACTCGAGCAGGAAACGCTCCGCGGTCGTCTCGCCTTCCGCGACCACCGCAGAGTCGACGCGATCGGCATGCCCGTCCGCGAGGCGGGCAGACTGCGCGCAGACCGAGATCATCGTCGCCGAGATGCGCCGCAGGTCCTCCTTCGCCTCGTCGTCCGAGATGTCGATCAGCTTCTGGAGCCCCCACTCGCCGCCGAGACGCGCGGTGACGGTCTGGAGGTCGGACGGCGTCTGCCCCGTGAGGTCGCGCGCGGCGTAGTCCTCCGAGGGCGGCAGGCCGGGCTCGGGCGACTCGTCGACGAGCAGGCCCCAGACCTGCTCGAACGGCACCGAGCCGACGAGCTCCTCGATGTCGACGCCGCGGTACCGGAGCGCGCCGCCGTCGCGATCGGGCTCGGCGATCTCGGTCTCGAAGGCGACGACGCCCTCGAGACCAGGCTTGAACTCGGTCATCGCGCTCCTCTCCGTCCGTGTCCGCCGTCGATCGGACGGTACCTACCGGCCGGTCGCGGGAGTGTCACTATCCTCCGCCCCGATGCCGTACACGGTGACACTCGTTCCCGGCGACGGGACCGGCCCCGAGCTGACCGAGGCGACGCGTCGCGTGCTCGAGGCAACCGGCGTCGAGTTCACCTGGGACGTGCAGCAGGCCGGGGTCGACGTGATGGAGAGCGCCGGGACGCCGCTTCCTCCCGAGACGCTCGACTCGATCAAGCGCAACAGGGTCGCGCTCAAAGGCCCGATCACCACGCCGATCGGCACCGGCTTCCGCTCGGTCAACGTCGCGCTGCGGCACGAGCTCGGGCTCTATGCCTGCATCAGGCCGTGCAAGACCTACGCCGGCGTGCGGTCGCGCTACGAGGGCGTCGACGTCGTCGTCGTCCGCGAGAACACCGAGGACCTCTACGCGGGCATCGAGTTCGAGTCCGGCACGGACGACGCCCACGCGGTGATCGACTTCCTGAACGGGCTCCAGCAGAAGCAGATCAGCCGTACGTCCGGGATCTCGATCAAGCCGCTCAGCCCCGAGGGCTCGGAGCGGATCATCCGCTACGCCTTCGAGTACGCGCGCGCCAACGGGCGCCGCCGCGTCTCGTGCATCACGAAGGCGAACATCATGAAGCACACCGACGGACTCTTCCTTGCCGTCTTCCGCGAGGTCGCGAAGGACTTCCCGGAGATCGAGGCCTGGGAGACGCTCGTCGACGCGCTCTGCATGGGCCTCGTCCAGCGCCCCGAGGAGTTCGACGTGCTCGTGCTGCCGAACCTCTACGGCGACATCATCTCGGACCTGACCGCCGGCCTCGTCGGCGGGCTCGGGGTCGCGCCGGGCGCGAACATCGGCACGAACGCCGCCGTCTTCGAGGCAACTCACGGGTCGGCCCCCAAGTACACGGGGCAGAACAAGGTCAACCCGACGGCGATGATCCTCTCCGGGAAGCTGATGCTCGACCATCTCGGCGAGCGCGACGCGGCGCAGCGCCTCGAGGATGCCGTCGCCGCCGTGATCGCCGAGGGGAAGAGCGTGACGTACGACCTGAAGCCCACCCGCGACGATCCCTCGGCCGTCGGGACCTCGGAGTACGCGGACGCGATCATCGCGCGGCTCGGCTGAATCGCCGGTCGCGCCAACAGAAGGAGACACGTGAACGGGAGGAAGAAGGTCACCGTCGTCGGGGCGGGGAACGTCGGCGCGACGTGCGCGCTCGAGGTGGCGCGGCGCGACTACGCGGACGTCGTGCTCGTCGACATCGTCCCGAACTTCGCCGCCGGCAAGGCACTCGACATGAACCAGATGGCGTCGGTCACCGGCTACGAGCCGGCCATCGTCGGCAGCGAGCGCTACGACGAGACAAAGGGCTCGGACGTCGTCGTCATCACCGCAGGTCGGCCGCGCTCGCCCGGGATGAGCCGCGACGACCTCGTCACCACGAACGAGGCGATCGTCGCCGCGGTGACGAAGGAGGTCGTGCGGCGCTCCCCGAAGAGCGTCGTCGTCGTCGTCTCGAACCCGCTCGACGCGATGTGCCACGTCGCGCACGCTGTCTCCGGTTTCCCGAAGGAGCGCGTCGTCGGCATGGCGGGGATCCTCGACACCGCGCGGTTCTCGGCGTTCATCGCCTGGGAGACCGGCTCGTCGGTGAAGGACGTCCAGGCGATGGTGCTCGGCGGCCACGGCGACCAGATGGTCCCCGTCGTCTCCGCGACGACGGTCGGAGGCGTCCCGCTCGAGCAGCTGACGACGAAGGGGAAGATCTCGAAGATGGTCGCGCGCACCCGCAAGGGCGGCGGCGAACTCGTCGGGCTGCTCGGCACGTCCGCGTGGTACGCGCCGGGCGCCGCCGCGGCGCAGATGGTCGACTCGATCTGCCTCGACCAGAAGCGCGTGCTCCCGTGCACGGCGCTCCTCGAGGGCGAGTACGGGGTCGACGGGCTCTACATGGGCGTGCCCGTCAGGCTCGGCGCGGGCGGTGTCGAGGAGATCGTGAAGCTCAAGCTGAGCGCCGCGGAGAAGAAGATGCTCCGCGAGTCGGCAGCCGCCGTACGCGAGGTCGTCGGCGTTCTGACGACCACCGCGTAGCTCCGCGCACTTCACAGGGCCTGAACACCTGCCCGGGTAGCCTTCGCCGCCATGGAACTCGGGCTCGCCGGCCGGACTGCGATCGTCTGCGGCGCCTCGTCCGGCATGGGTCTCGCGATCGCCGAGACCCTTGCCGCAGAGGGCGCCAGCGTCGCGATGTTCGCCCGCCGGAGAGAGATCCTCGAGCGCGAGGCGGAACGGATCGGCGCGCTCGCGGTTCAGGGAGACCTGACGATCCCGCAGCATCTCGAGCGGCTGGTGCAGGCGACGGTCGGTGCCTTCGGCGGCATCGACGTCCTCGTCCTGAACGGCGGCGGGCCACCCGCCGGCACCGCCTCCTCGCTGACCGCACAGGCGGTCGAGGAAGCGGTCGCGCTACTCCTGACGTCGCACGTGACGCTCGTCGCGCGCTGCCTCCCGCACCTCCGCGAGAGCGGTCGCGGCCGGATCGTCGCGATCGAGTCCTCGTCGGTCCGCGAGCCGCTCGCGAACCTCGCGCTCTCGAACGCCGTCCGGCCGGGCGTCGTCGGCTGGCTCAAGACGCTCGCCCGGGAGCTCGGGCCCGACGGCATCACCGTCAACACGATCGCGCCGGGGCGGATCGACACCGATCGGCTCCGGTCGGTCTACGGCGAGGGCGGCCCGCCGGCGTCGGACCTCGAGCACGTCCCGGCGCGCCGGCTCGGGACGCCGGCCGAGATCGCCGCCGTCGCCGCCTTCCTCGCGTCCGACCGCGCCGGCTACGTGACCGGTGCGGTGATCCCGGTCGACGGCGGGCTCACCCGCGGCCTGCTGTGAAAGCGTCGACCTCCCGCTGGCTCGCCCTGTCGGGCGCGGTGCTCCTCGCAGCCGTCCTGTTTCTGCTCGCGACGCTGCCCTCGAACGACTACCTGTTCGTCCCGAACGGCGCACACGCGATCGCGGGGAAAGTCGACGTGCAGGGGAAGGACACACAGGACGGGTCGGGCGGGATCTACTACGTCGACGTCACGGTGCGGAAGGTGCGGTGGATCGAGCGGCTGCTGCCGTTCACCCGGCCCGACGGTGCCTCGCTCGTGCCGCCACAGGCGGTGACGGCGCCGGGCGAGTCGTTCAAGGAGCGTGTCGTCGAGGCGCGCGCCGAGATGCAGCGATCCGAGCAGATCGCCGCCGCCGTGGCGCTTCGTGCGGGAGGCCTCGACGTCGAGACGACGCCCCGTGGCGTGCTCGTGGAGGCGGTCGCGGTCGACGTCCCTGCGGCGAAGGCGCTCTCGAGCGGCGACCTCATCGTCGCCGTCGACGGCCGCAAGGTGACGACGGTCGAACAGCTTCTCGCCGCCACACGGTCACTCCAGCCGGGCGCGAAGCTGCGGCTCCGCCTGCGGCGCGACGACAAGGTCGTCGAGCGCACCGTCCGGACGGTCGCCGCGCCGGACGACCCGAAGCGGGCGATCATCGGCATCCGCGTCTCGCAGGACGCCAAGATCACGCTGCCGCTCGAGGTGAACATCGACCTCGGCAACGTCGGCGGCCCGTCGGCGGGCCTTCCTTTCGCGCTCCAGATCTACAAGGAGCTCGGCAACGACGTCGACCGCGGCCGTCGAGTGGCCGCGACGGGCGAGATCGAGCTGGACGGGAGCATCGAGCCGGTCGGCGGGATCAAGCAGAAGACCTACGGCGTGCGGTCTGCGGGAGCCGACGTGTTCCTCGTGCCGGCTGGGGAAAACGCCGCCACCGCACGGCGGTATGCAGGGGGGATGCGTGTGATCCCTGTGGAGAGTTTTGAACAGGCGTTGCGCGCTCTGCGAACGCTGCCCCAGAAATAACATATTTGCAGGGATTTTGCCCATCAGGGCGACACCCGCAAAATGCGGGGTTTTCGTCCCGACGGGGGTTGCGAGCACGGCGCGTCGTCGCCACAATCCCCGCTGTCCATCAGGGGTTCAGCGGCCACAAGACAGAGGGGACATGAGCAAGCGCGTCATCGCGACATGTGAGGACTGCTATTTCCGCCGCGAAGGGCTGTGCGCGCTCCCGGGAAACACGCCCTGCCCGACGTTCCGCGCCGCGACTGCGACCCTCGCGCCGCCGCCGCAGCCGCGTCTCGTGCTCCGCGCGCCGCTTCCCCAGGTCGCGCACGCCGCCGGCGCATAAGATCGCTCCATGAGCGACGTGCCCGGCGCCTCTGCCGGCGACAAGCGCGCGATTCCGTGGAAGCTCGTCCTCTGGGTCGCGATCGCGCTCTATGCGCTCCTGTTCCTGCTCCTGAACGACGACAAGCAGTCGGTCGACTTCGTCTTCTTCACGGTGAACACCCGGCTGCCGTGGTTGATCCTGCTCAGCATGGCGCTCGGCGCGGCGCTCGCCGTCATCGGCCCGCGCTGGTGGCGCAGCCGAAAGAAGCCCTAGATCAGAGGAGCCCGGCGAGGAGGCGGACGCCCTCGACGATCCGCTCGGGAGACTCGTACGAGAACGCGAGCCGTGCGGAGCTCTCACCGCCGTCGTGCGGGAAGAAGTCGGAGCCTCGGACGAACGTCACGCCGGCCTCCGTCGCGCGGCCGAGCAGCTCGCCGGCGTCGATGCCACCTGCGAAGTCGACCCAGAGAAAGTAGCCGCCCTGGGGGCGGCTCCAGGTCGCGCGCCCCGTGAGCTGCTCGTCGAGCGCGGTGAGCATCGCGTCGCGCTGGGCGCGAAGGATCCCGCGGACACGCTCGAGGTTCGACTCGAACGCGCCGCGCGCGAACAGCTCGTACACGATCGCCTCGGGAAGGAGCGGCGGCGAGATGTAGGTCGAGACGGCACGGTCGTCGAAGGCGGAGCGGAGACCGTCCGGGAGGACGAACCATCCGACCCGAAGCCCCGGCGCGACGGTCTTCGAGAAGGAGGACGTGAACGTGACCCGCTCGCCGCCCTCGAGGGCGTGCAGCGCGGCCGGCGCCTCGCCCTCGTAGCGAACGAGCCCGTACGGGTCGTCCTCGAGCACGTCCAGGTCGAACGACGCGGCGAGCTCGGCGATCCGGCGTCGCCGCTCCTCGCCGAGCGTGCGGCCGCTCGGGTTCTGGAAGGTCGGGATCGTGTAGAGGAAGGAGACGTCGCCTGGCCGCCTGAGCTCGGCCTCGAGCGCGTCGGGATCGAGCCCCTCCTCGTCCATCGGGACCGCGACGACCTCCACACCCTGCCAGCGCAACAGCTTGAGCGGCCGGTCGTAGGTCGGCGCCTCGACGAGCACGCGGCCCGGCCGCCGCGCGAGCTGCGCCGCCGAGTAGAAGACGAAGCCCTGGAGCCCGCCGGTCGTCACGAAGACGCGCCCGGCATCGACACCGTGCCGCTCGGCCAGCAGCTCGCGGAGCGGGCCGTAGCCGCCGCCCGTCCCGTAGGAGAGGATCGTCGTCCCGTCGCGCTCGAGCGCCGCCCGCGCGCAGTCCGAGATGAGCGCGGGATCGAGGCACGAAGGTGCCGGGGCGCCGCGCGCGAACGAGATCGGGGCCATGCGCCGAGCCTACCGGCGCAGGAAGTCGTACCAGGGTCAGGCGTCGACCGGCCCGGCTGCTACGGTTCTCGCATGGTCGGCCACGGGGTCGGCCAGTGAGATCCGCTTCGTTCGACTCCTCTTGGGCTCGAAGGTCGTAGGTCTCGAGCCGTTCCACCGAATCCAGGAGTCGTATGTCTCAGAACACGTTCGCCGCGCTCGGCGTGGGCGCGGACTTGTCCGCCGCGCTCGACGCGCGCGGTATCTCCAGTCCCTTCCAGATCCAGTCCCGCGCGATCCCGCCGGCGCTCGCAGGCACCGACCTGCTCGCCAAGTCGCCGACGGGATCGGGCAAGACGCTCGCCTTCGCGATCCCGCTCGTCGAGCGGGTCCCGCGGGACGACGCCCGGCCCGCCGCCCTCGTCCTCGTCCCGACGCGAGAGCTCGCGCTGCAGGTCTCCGAGGAGATCGCGTCGCTTGCCAAGGCGCGGGGCATCTCGGTCGCGACGGTCTACGGCGGTGTCGCGCTGCGGCCACAGGCGAACCTCGCCCGCGACGCGCACGTGATCGTCGCCACACCGGGCCGCCTGCAGGACCTCCTCGACCGACGCCTCGTCACGCTCGACGCGGTCGAGATCCTCGTCCTCGACGAGGCCGACCGCATGCTCGACATGGGCTTCAAGCCGCAGGTCGACCGCATCGTGAAGCGGCTGCCGCGCGATCGCCAGACCATGTTCTTCTCGGCGACGCTCGACGGCGAGGTCGGCGAACTCGCCCGGTCGTACACGCAGTCCCCGGCCCACATCGAGGCGGAGCTCCAGAGCGAGCACGCCCCCGGTGAGATCGAGCACCACTTCGTCCCGGTCACGGCCGACACGAAGGTCTCGACGCTCATCGAGCTGCTCGAGGCGGAGCGAGGACTCGCACTCGTCTTCGTGCGCACGAAGCGCGGCGCCGACCGGCTCGCCCGGAAGCTGACGCAGCAGGGCGTGAAGGCAGTCGCAATGCACGGCGACCTCACACAGGGTCAGCGCCAGCGCGCGCTCGAGCGCTTCGACTCGGGCAGCGTCACCACGCTGATCGCGACCGATGTCGCGGCCCGCGGCCTCGACCTCGACGACGTCACGCACGTGATCAACTTCGACCCGCCCGAGGACGGGAAGGCATACACGCACCGGGTCGGCCGCACGGGTCGCGCGGGCCGGTCGGGTACCGGGGTGACGCTTGTCCTCCCGGAGCAGCAGGCCGACATGAGCCGCGTCGCGCGCCTGAACGGCCAGCACGAGACGTTCGCGACGACCGGGATGAAGACCGCCGCACCGCGCCTCGTCTACACGTCCCGTCGTCGCGGCGGCTGGGGCTCGGCAAGCTCTCGCGGCCGACGCTAGGAGAGGGAGCTACTCGAAATACGTGTCGTCGTGTGAGTACGGCGGGGCGCACATGCACAGCAAGCGCGCCCCGTGCGCTCCCGCGACGAGCTCGTGCCAGGCTCCGGGCGGGATCAGCACCGCGTCGCCCGCGACGACCTCGCGCGACTCGCCGTCCACCTCGAGGACGCCCCCGCCCGCGGTGATGAGGTAGATCTCCTCCGTCCGCGCGTGGTAGTGGCGCTGGGTCGCCTGGCCGGCCTCGAGGGACGCTTCGGCGAGCGACTGCGCGGGGGTGTGGTGCAGCTCGCGGATCGTCGAGCCGTCCTTCGTCGTGAACGCCTCGACGTCTGCGAGCGAGCGAAGCTCCATGGCGCGATGCTACGCGCCGCGGCTCAACGGGTCTCGGTGACGCGAAGGAGTGCTTGCTCGATCCGCTCGAGACGAGCGACGAGCTCGGCCCGCTCGACAGCGTCCTGCTGGTGCTGCCTCGCCTGCAGACGCGTGAGAAACACGGAGACGACGAGCGAGGAGGCGATCGGGATTGCGCTGACCCCGACGAGCATGAGGCCCGACGCGATCAACCGGCCCGTCGTCGTCTCCGGCACGACGTCGCCGTACCCGACCGTCGTCACCGTGACGATCGCCCACCAGAGGGCGTTGTCGAATCCGTTGATCCCCGAGTCGACGAGCAGCTCGAGGATGGCGGCCACGAGCGCGAGCGTGAGCGCGACCGTCGCGACCAGGCGCACGGCGCGAAACAGCGTCAGCCGCTCGACACCGCGCTGAAGCCTGTCCTCGAGCCGGCTCGCCACACGGAGAGATTCGCGCAGACGGCGCGACTCCCTTGTCAGAGGATGCGCGCGGAGACCTCGGCGAGCTGCCAGCAGGAGACCACCGAGACGACGACGAGTGCCGCGGGCACTGCGAACCGGGCCACGCGCGAGAGCAGGCCGTCGAGCCCCGCCCGGCGCACGGCGAGGGCTACGGCCGCGACGAGGGCCGCGAAGCCGAGCGCGAAGGTTCCGGCGAGCGCGCCTATAACGAGCCCGATCGAGAGACGCCGGTCAGACCACGGCTCGACCCGGCTCCAGCGCTCGACGAGCAGCACGACAACCGCGGCCGCCGCCCCCGGAAGGAGCACGAAGAGCGCGATCGCGAGCCCGGCAGGCTCGAGGAGCACGAAGTCGACGCCGTCGTCGTGGACGATGTTCGCCCCGCCGAGCGTCGCCGCGAGGACGGTCCAGAGCGGCAGCCGCAGACGCGCCGGGATCGACCCGCGGAGCGCGACGTAGAGCACGCCGTTGATCGCCCCGAGCATGGCCATCGCGAGGACCAGCTGGAGCGTGTCGAACGTGACGACGCCGATCTCGAATCCGTCGTCGGACGTCATTCCGACGACGAGGTCCGGCGACGTGAGTCGCAGGAGCAGCATCGCGAGCCGTCCACCGATGCCGCCGACGACGGCGCCTGCGATCGCCCCCGCGCCCGCCCCGACGAGCACCCACCAGGCGACGCCGCGGACGTCGTCCGGGAGCGTCGCCGATCGCCGCGTCACCGCTGCGCTCTCCATGAATAGGAAGATATACATCTATTCGGATGGATCTGCAAGACTGACCGCGTGCGACGCAAGCCCGGCTCCCTCGTCCCGCTCGAGCTCGCGATCCTCGAGCTCGCGGCAGCGCGGGCCGGCGACCCGTTCCACGGGTTCGAGCTCGCCAAGGCGCTTGCCGACGCCGACGGCTCGAGGGCGCTGACGGCGCACGGGACCCTCTACAAGGCACTCGGCCGGCTGGCGGAGCAGGGGTTGCTCGAGGACGAGTGGGAGGACCCCGACGTGGCGCTCGGCGAGGGACGCCCGCGCCGCAGGCTCTACCGGATCACGGGCGCGGGTGCGCGCCGCGTCGTCGAGGAGCACCGGCGCGAGCCGGTCCCGAGCCCGAAGGCCGCCCTCGCGTGAACCTCACGCGTCTCGCGCTCTGGTGGGTCGACCGCTACACGCGGGGCGGGTCGGAGCCCGCACGCGTCGCGCGACGTGAGGAGATCGCCTCCGACGTCTGGGAGCACCGCGCGGTCGCCGGCGCCGGGCCGCGAGTGGAATTCGCCGTCCTCTCGCGCTGCGTCCGCGGCATCCCCGCGGACATCTCGTGGCGCCGGTCGCGCCACCGCGGCCGCCGGCTCCCGTCGCTGCGCACGGCGGTACGTGTCGCCGGATGGTCGCTCGCGTTCCTCGCCTACCTGTTCCTCGTCGGCGCGCACGGCTACTCCGCAACCGCGGTCGTCGGCTTCGACTTCTACGGCGCAGACTGGGAGCCGGGCGACGTCATCTGGTACGCGCGGGTCAGCGCGATGCTCCTCGCTCTCCTGCTCGCGGGCGGCATTCTCATCCGCCGATGGCCGCGGATCGCCGTCGCGATGCTCGTCGCGGCGACGCTCGGCACGTGCGGCGCCTTCTGGTGGGCGACGCCGATCTACGCGCCGCTCGGGCTGGCTGTCGTCGCTGCGGCGGTTGCTCTCGCCCGCCGGCGCGCTCAGATCGTGAGCTCGGCCGCGAGCTGAGCGGTCTCGGTCGGCGTCGTCCCGACTCGAATCCCGCGCTCCTCGAGCGCCTTCTGCTTCGCCGACGCGGTTCCGGAGGTGCCGGAGATGATCGCGCCCGCGTGACCCATGGTCTTCCCGGGCGGCGCTGTGAAGCCCGCGATGTAGGCGACGACCGGTTTCGTCATCTCGGTCTCGATGAAGTCG
>DASUZN010000053.1:0-4838 GCA_036376855.1 Gaiella sp.
AATGTGTTCGCAAAGCTTGGCGTCCACACGCGAACCGCGGCGGTCGCAAGGAGTCGCGACGCCGAGCACCGCCCCTGATCGATCAGGGGCATCACCGCAACTCCTTGTTCGCCTCCTGGTCGAACCACATGGCGAAGAGCGTGAACTGCGTCCCCGAGACGAGGAGCAGGGCGACGAGGACGATCGTCGCGGTCGTGATCTCGTTTCCCCCGAAGATGCGCGAGGCGGCGACGACGAGGCCGAGGAGGAAGCCGACGACGGTCATCAGGATCCCGAGCACGTAGAAGAAGACGAGCGGGTGGAAGTCGCGGATCACGTACTTCTCCTTCATCCGCCACCAGAACCCCTTGAACAGGAGCCACGCGATCCGCGGCGCGACGCTGCGGACGCGGATGCCCGAGCGCTCGCCGACGCCGTAGATCGGCCGCGAGGGGACGTCGCGCACGCGGGCGTTCTGGACGTTCAGATGGACGAGCATGTCGTTCGGGAATCCGTAGCGCCGGTAGAGCCGGTCGAGGTCGAGCCGGCGCAGGGCGTCGAGGGAGAGCGCCGTGTAGCCCGCCTGCGAGTCGGCCACGTGCCAGTACCCCGAGGCGATCTTCGTCAACAGCGAGAGCACCGCGTTGCCGAGATAGCGCGAGCGCGGGATCAGCTTCCAGGCCTCGCCGCTGACGAGCCGGTTTGCCTTCGCGTAGTCGACCTCGCCCCGCGCGACCGGCGCGACGAGAGCTCCCAGCTCGGCGGGGTCCATCTGGTTGTCGGCCGCCATCACGCACGTGACGTCGATCCCGAGCTCGCGCGCACGCGCGTAGCCGGTCGCGATCGCCGCGCCGACGCCGCGGTTCTCGTCGTGGGCGAGCACCTCGAGCCGGGGATCGGGGGTCGCGCGGGCGCGCTCGACGGTTGCGTCGTCCGAGTGGTCGTCGATGACGAGGATCGTGTCGACGAAGTCGGGGATGCCGCGGATCGTGTCCGCGACGAGGAGCTCCTCCTGGAACGCCGGAACGACGACCGCGACGCGCTTGCCCTCGACCACGGCGGCCTCCTACGCGGCGGCCGTGCTCCTGCGGCGCAGCCACGGGTCGGCGATCAGCGCCGCGATCGCACCGAGGAGCAGCCCCGCGAGCGCGCCGATCACTGCAGCATTCCGCCTGCTCGTCGCGGACGCGCGGACGGCGACGGCCGGCTGGACGACTCGGGAGAGCTCGACGTTCTCGGCGAGGGAGAGCAGCTGGCGAGCGCTCGTCAGGTCGGCGACGGTCGATCCGCGGCGCGACTCGGCAGCGTTCACGGTCGCGTTGGAGTTCGTCGAGACGAGCAGCTTCTCGGCGAGCGAGAGGCTCGGGTCGGCGTTCGCGGCACGCTGCTGCGCGAGTGCCGCGTCGATCCGCGCGCCGATGTCCTCGATCTGGGCCTCGTCGTTCGCGATCTGCTGCCTCAGGAGGCGCATCTTCTGCTCGACGAACGGCACGACCTCCGTGGTCACGGTGTTCGCGTAGGAGTTCGCCGCCTTCTCCGCCTTGACTCTGGTCGGCGCGCGCACGGCGATCTGGACGAGCGGCGTGAAGTTGCGCGCGACCTGGCCCGCCTGCACGACGGGCGTCGAAGTGACGTTGCCGCGCAGCCCGGCAGGAGTCATGTCCGCGGCAACCGCCGCCGTCTTTGTCGCTGCCTCGCTGCGAATGATCTCGCTCACCGTCTTCGGGTTCGTCTGGAGGCTCTGGATCTGCCCGCCGCCCGACGGGGTGAAGGGCTGGCCGAGGTAGATCAGGGCCTCCGCCTTGTAGACGTCGCCGCTCCCGATCGAGACGAGGACGCCGAGAATCGCGCCGAGCACGAGTCCCCCGACCGGCAGCCACCAGCGTGCGGTGATCCGGTCCCAGGCCGAGCGCAGGTCGACCTCGCGCTCCGCGTCGGGGTCCACGCCGCTCTCCTTCGTCCGAACCTCGCTCACGGCGCCGCGACCCTAGCAGCGACCCACTCCCAGTGGGCACGCAGCCCGTCGGCAAGGCCGGTGGTCGGCTCCCACCCGAGCTCGGCGCCCGCCTTCGTCACGTCCGCGCGCGTGCGGCGCACGTCGCCGACCGCGGCGCCGTGCCGCTCGATCGCGAGCTCGCGTCCGGCGACGTGCTCGGCGAGCGCGATCGCCTCGCTCATCGAGGCCTCCTCGCCGCCGCCGACGTTGTAGATCTCCCCCGCCCTCCCCCGGGTCATCGCGGCGATCGTGCCCACCACGGCGTCGGCGACGTAGGTGAAGCTGCGCGACACCGAGCCGTCGCCGAAAAGCCTGAACGGCGTCCCCGCGGCGAGCGCCTCGAGCATCGGCGTGAACGCCATGTCCGGCCGCTGGCGTGGCCCGTAGACCGTGAAGTAGCGGAGGCCGACGGCATCGAGGCCGGTGGTGCGCCCGTGCGCGGAGGCGAGGTGCTCGACACAGAGCTTCGTCACGCCGTAGGGGGCGATCGGCCGCGGGACGACGTCCTCGCTCGTCGGATAGGTCTCGGCGTCGCCGTAGACGGACGAGGAGGACGCGAACACGACGCGCACGCCACGCCGCGCTGCCGCCTCGAACAGGCGACCGCTGGCGTGGACGTTCCGCGCGACGTAGAGCTCGAACCCCGGGCCGAAGCTCGCGCGGACGCCGGGCTGGCCCGCAAGGTGGAAGACGCCGTCGACGTCGCCGAGGAGCCCGTCGAGGTCGGCGTCCAGCAGATCGGCCTCGACGACGGGGAGACCGTCGGCGTTCGCGCGCTTGCGCGCAGGGTCGTAGTAGTCGTTGAACGAGTCGAGCCCGACCACGTCGTGTGCCTCCGCGACGAGCGCGTCGGCGAGATGCGACCCGATGAACCCGGCCGCGCCGGTGACGAGGTATCGCATCAGGCCTGTCCCGGCTCCGCGGCGAGCGGCTCCGGCAGCTCCTCGGCGAACGGTACGAGCTCGCCGTCCTCGCCGGTCACGAGGCAGAGGTCGGAGAAAAACCGCGTCATCACGACGCCGGCCCGGAACTCACCGAGCCGCGGCTCGGGCCTCTCACCGCGGGCGAGCGCCAGCGCGAGCTCCGGGTAGCGACTCCCCGCCGCGAGCGGCAGCGGGAACGCGCCGCCGAAGCGGGGGTTGACGTCGGTCACCGGCAGCGAGCCGTCCGGCTCCCGGAAGCACTGGATGTTGGCCGGGCCGACGATCCCGATCGCCTCCGCCACGCGCGCGCCGTGCTCGATCAGCTCGCGATCCTGGAGCGACTCGCCCTTGATCGACTCACCGCCCTTCGACTGGATCATCGAGCGCGGGATCGCGTTCAGGCAGCGGCCGCTCGTGTCGCAGAAGACGTCGATCGAGAACTCCACCCCGAGGCAGCGTTCCTGCACCATCGAATCGACCGGTGTGGAACGGACGTGGAACTCGAGCTGCTCGCGGTCGTCCGCGCCGTAGATGTGGCGGGAGCCGAAGCCCTCGCGCACCTTGACGAGCAGCGGGTAGCGGGCGTCGTCCGGCACGTCGCCGGGGAGCCACGTCCGCGGGCTCGGGATCCCGTTCGCCTCGAAGAAGGCGTGCGCCCGGTACTTGTCGCCCATCGTCCTGCACACCTCGGGTGCCGGGGCGAGCACGAGCGCGGGCGCCAGCTCGTTCCGGGCGGCCGAGACGATCTCCTGGTCGAGGTCGGTGAGCGGGACGACGAGACGCACGTCGTGCTGGGCGACGAGGCCGGCGAGCGTCGGGACGTAGGCCGGGTCGTCGACGCGCGGTACGAGAGCACGATGGTCTGCGTGGTAGAGGGCGGGAGCGAGCCGGTCGAGGTCGGCGGCGACCGTCGTCGCGCCCGCCCGCCCGAACGCGCTCACGATGTCCACGCGCTGGCCGGCGCAGGTGAAGAGGACCGCCGTCATCTCGACGTCGGAGGGTAGCGGGGTCAGAGGACCAGGAAGGGCAGCTGGGCCGCGACGAGCGCGCAGAGCGCAACGACGCCCGCGACCGCCCAGGCCGGACGCCGGGGGCGTAGGGCATCGATCAGGAACGATGCTGCGACTGCGGCGGCGGGAAGCGCCATGAGGAGGTAGGTCGCCTTGATCGTGTCGCCGTCGGGCGACGGGTAGCGCACCGCGAAGACGACGTACGCCGTCACGACCGCCGCGGCCGAGAGCGGGAGGAGCGCGAGCGACGTCGACCGCCGTGCGCCCGCGAGGACGCCGAGGGCGATCAGCCCGGCGAGCGCGAGCACCGACGGCACGACGCCGACGACCGTCTGGCGGGCGCGCTCCGACACGACTCCGGAGGGCAGGAGCGCCGCCGGTGCCGGTGGGGGCGGGCTGTCCCACGTCAGGGCCCAGTCGCCCCACCAGTCGGCGTACAGATGAGGGACGAGCTCGTTCCGGAAGAGGGGCGTGATCGGATGCTCGAGGGCACGGAGCGAACGCGGCCCGAGGTAGAAGCTCGCCGGCCGCCGCTCGAGCACCGGCTCGGCGGGCGGAGGGCGGTTGAACGCGAACGCGCTGCCGTGCGCGAGCTGCTGGTTCACGAGCCAGGGCGCGAGGAGCCCGACCGCGACCACGGTGTATACCGCGACAGGCGCGAAGCGCCGCGTCGACCGCGCGTCGAGGGCGGCGAGGACGAGCACCGCCACGAGCACCGGGAGCGACCACGCCCTCGTCAGGCAGGCGAGACCGAGGAGCCCGCCGCCGGCTACGGCCGACGAGAGCGTCCACCGCGTTCGCAGCGCGCGCGCCGCGACGAGCACACCGCCGGTCGCGAGCGCCACGGCCAGCGTCTCCGGGTGGTACATCGCCGATGCCCGGACGAGCGCCGGCGACGCAGCGGCGAAGACGAGCGCGACGAGGTGGAGC
>DASUZN010000054.1:0-6327 GCA_036376855.1 Gaiella sp.
CAGCATGCTTGGCGGCGAGGTCCTGCGCGCGGTTCTCCCCCACGACCTCCACGCCCGCTTCGACGAGCGCTCCGAGCTCCTCGAGCGGCACGTACTTCGTCGCGGCGACCACGGTGACGGACGGTCCGGCCTCCTCGCGCACGCGCAGGTACCGCTCGCGGACGACGGCGGCGCTCAGGGAAGCCATCGGCGCGCCTCGGTGAGCAGGGTGTCGCGGTCGTTCGCTGCGGGATCGTCGACGACGAGGTCGAGAAGGCGGGCGAGCGCGCCGCCGAGCGCAGGCCCCTCTCCGTACCCGATCGCGAGCAGGTCCCTGCCGTCGACGGCGAGGTGGGAGAGGCGGTGTGGGCTCTCCCTCTCGTCCTCGAGGAGCCGCTCGAGCGCGACGAGGTGCTCGCGCTCCCACGGGTCGACGTGCTTCGCGCTGAGGTCGGCTCGCTTGTGCAGCACGAGGCGTCGGGCCCGGTCGATCCCGTGCGATGCGAGAAAGCGCCGGGCGAACAGGCCGTCGATCGGGCCGTCGAGATGGAATGCGTGACCGGCCACGAGGCGCCTGACCTCGTCGCGAAGCGCGTTCGGGTAGCGGAGGCGCCGCATGACCCGGCCGGCGACCTCCGCCGCGACCTGCGCGTGATCGGCCCCCGTTCGGTCGGCCTCGGGCTTCCCCAGGTCGTGGAGCAGCGCGCAGAGGCGCACGCTCAGCTCCGCACCGAGCTCGGCGGTCTCCTGGACGACGGCGAAGTGGTGCTCCTCGAGCGGGCCGGGCTGCCGGGCCGAGCCGAGGTCGTGGCCGATCACCGGCTCGTACTCGGGCAGGACCTCGACGAGCACTCCCGTGTCGCGCGCGATGCGGAGCGCCTCGCCCGGTCGCGCTCCGAGCAGGAGCTTCGAGAGCTCCCCCATGCCGTCCGCGGCGAGGCCGCCCCCGATCCGCTCGCCCGAGACGTGCCGCAGGCCGCCAGCCTCGACCCGCATCTGCGCGAGCGTGTCGTCGGTGAGCGTGAAGCCGAGCTGTGAGAGCAATCGCAGACCGCGCAGGATCCGCAGCGGATCCTCGCGGAAGCTCTCGGCGCCGACCGTGTGCAGCTCGCGCCGCTCGAGATGCTCGCGCCCGCCGAACGGGTCGACGAGCTCGCCCGTCTCGAGACGCCTGGCCATCGCGTTCACCGTGAAGTCGCGCCGCGCCATGTCGTCCACGATCGACACGGTCGGGTCGGCGACGATCTCGAAGTCGCGGTGGCCCGGGCCGACGCTCTGCTCGCGGCGCGGCGGCGTCAGCTCGAGCCCGGCCGGCGCAAGCGCCCTGATCCGTGCGTCGCGGGGGTAGAAGCGGACGCCGACGAGCTGGCCGTGCACCTCGAGGTCCTCGATCCTCCCGTGCGGCTCGAGTGCCGCGCGCAGGCCGGCGTGGTCGACGCCCGGCACGAGGAAGTCCTCGTCCGCGTGCTCGATCCCGAGCAGCTCGTCACGGACTGCGCCCCCGACGACGTACGCATCGAGACCGAGCGAGCGGACGTAGCGGCGGATCTCGGTGGGCACGGGCGGCCGGAGCGGGCGCTGGCTCGCGCCTACAGGTGGGCGACGGCCTCGATCTCGACCCGCGCCCCCGAGGGAAGCGCTGCGACCTGGAACGTCGAGCGAGCCGGTGGCCGGTCGCCCACGCGGGTCGCGTAGACCTCGTTCATGGCCTGGAAGTCCGCGAGATCGAGCAGGAAGACGCTGGTCTTGACGAGGTTGTCCATCGAGCTCCCGGCGGCCTCGAGGATGGCGGCGAGATTCGAGAGCGCCTGCGCCGTCTGCGTCGCGACGTCGCCCTCGATCGAGGTGTCGCCCGGTTTCAGGCCGAGCTGCCCGGCGACGAAGACCAGCTCGCCGGCGACGATCGCCTGGTTGTACGGCGCGCCCTGGAACGGTGCGGGGGCTGCCTCGGTGCGGATCACGAGCTTTTCCACGGTGTTCCCCTTTCGTCAGTTGCCGCCCCGGATCGCCCGGGCGAGCGCGACGCCGAGCGCCTTGAAGATCGCAGCGAGGGCGTGGCCCGTGTCCTCACCTTCCATGAGCCTGACGTGGATCGTGAGGCCGGCCTCCTCGGCAAGCCTGCCGAGGAACCGCGCGGCGAGGTCCGTGCCGAGCCCGCCGGCTCCCGTCAGGTCGGCGTTCGAGGCGACGAGCGGGCGGTCGGCGCGCTCGACGACGACCATCGCGAGCGCCTCGTCGGCCGGCATCGTCGCCTCGCCGTACGCCCCGGGCTGGAGGCGTGGCGCGACGGCGCGGCCGAGCGCCGTGCCGGCCGCATCGACCTCGGCCTCGGGGTCATCCGGGTCGATCTCGAGTGCAAGGTCGAAGCGGGCGGCGCGGGCCAGCTCGGCGAGGAGGTGGTCGAGCACCGGCACGCCGGTCGCGACGTTGGCCGTCCCCGTGCCGTCCGAGAGGCGGGCGCCGGTCACAGCTCTGTCCGCTCGATCGTCGCGCCCAGCGCGCGCAGCCGCTCGTCGATCCGCTCGTAGCCGCGGTCGATCTGACCGATGTTGCCGATGCTCGACGTCCCCTCGGCGCAGAGGGCGGCGATGACCATCGCCATCCCCGCGCGGATGTCGGGGCTCTCGAGCCGCTGCGCGTAGAGCTGCGCAGGCCCGGTGACGACAACGCGGTGCGGGTCGCAGAGGATGATCCGGGCACCCATCGAGACGAGCTTGTCGACGAAGAAGAGGCGGCTCTCGAACATCTTCTCGAAGACGAGCACCGTGCCGCGTGCCTGTGTCGCGGCAACGACCGCGATCGAGGTGAGGTCGGCCGGGAACGCGGGCCAGATGCCGCTCTCGATCTTCGGGATCTGGTCGCCGAGGTCGTCGACGACATGCAGCTCCTGCCCCGGTGGGACGCGCACGGACGTCTCCCCCACCTCGAGCGTGATCCCGAGCTTGCGGAACGCCGGCACGATCGAGATGAGGTCGTCCGGCTCGACGTCCTCGATCGTGACGTCGCCGCCCGTCGTGGCCGCGAGCGCCGCGAAGCTCGCGACCTCGACGTGCTCCGGCCGGATCCGATGCTCGCCGCCGTGGAGCTCCGGCACGCCGGTGATCCGCACGATGTTCGAGCCGATCCCCTCGATCTGGGCGCCAAGCGAGACGAGGAAGTGGCAGAGGTCCTGGATGTGCGGCTCGCAGGCGGCGTGACCGACGATCGTCTCTCCCTCGGCCAGCACCGCCGCCATGACGGCGTTCTCCGTCGCCATCACCGACGCCTCGTCGAGGAACATCCGCTTGCCGCGGAGGCCGTCGGTTCGCAGGTCGTAGGCGCCGTTGAGCTCCACCTCGACGCCGAGCTCCATGAACGCGTGGATGTGCGTGTCGAGCCGCCGGCGGCCGATCACGTCGCCACCGGGCGGCGGCACCGTCGCGCGGCCGAAGCGGGAGAGCAGCGGTCCCGCAAGAAGGAACGATGCGCGAATCTCCCGGCCGAGGACCGGGTCGAGCTCGGTCTTCGACACGGTGGTGGCGTCGACGCGCACCTCGTTGGGGCCAATCCACGCGGCGTCGGCGCCGAGGTCGGCCAGGATCTCGACCATCGTCTCGACATCGCGGATCCGCGGGACGTTCGACAGGACGACCGGCCTGGACGCCATCACGGTCGCCGCCAGGATCGGGAGCGCCCCGTTCTTGTTGCCTGCGGCGCGAACGGTCCCCGACAGCGGACGTCCGCCTTCGATCACGAACGACTGCATAGCGGGGCGGTATCGTACCCGGCTCCGTGGAGGTCACCCGCGACACTGCCTGGGCAACGCTGACGCGCTATACGCAGAGCGAGTCGCTCCTGCGGCACGCGCTTGCGGTCGAGGCGTCGGTGCGCGGGTATGCGCGCCGCTTCGACGAGGACGAGGAGCTGTGGGGATGCGTGGCGCTCCTCCACGACTTCGACTACGAGATCCACCCCACCCTCGACAAGCATCCCCAGGACGGCGCCCCGATCCTTCGCGAGGAGGGCTACCCGGAGATCGTGATCAGGGCGGTGCTGTCGCACGCCGAGCACCTCGAGCTCCCGCGCGAGACGCAGCTCGAGAAGACGCTCTTCGCCTGCGACGAGCTGTCCGGCTTCGTCCACGCGTGCGGGCTCGTCCGGCCGAACGGCCTCGACGGCCTGGAGCCGAAGTCGGTGCGCAAGAAGCTCAAGACACCGTCGTTTGCGGCCGGCGTGCACCGCGACGAGGTCTACGCCGGCGCCGAGCTGATCGGCCTCGAGCTCGACGAGCACATCGCGAACGTGGTCGCCGCGTTGCAGCCGATCGCCGGCGAGCTCGGGCTCCGCACCGCCGCCGACGCCGCGTAAGCACCGCACTCAGGCGTCGAGCGCGGCGACGAGGCGGTCGAGGTCGTCGTCGCTCGTCCACCAGCCGCACGAGACGCGGACGAGCCCGCGGCCCGGCAGCTCGCGCACATGGACGCCGGCCGTGTGGAGCCGCGAGACAACGTCTGCAGGCTCCTCGCCCTCGGGCCGGAAGCTGACGAGGGTCGCTCGCTCGGCAGGCGTGACGACCTCGACCCGCTCCGCGAGGAGCGCACGGCAACGCTCCGCCGCCTCCCATGCCCGCTCGAAGCACCATCCGGGGCGGAGCGACAGCGCCGCGAGCATCGCCCGGAGCGTCCCCTGCGACCACCACCCCTGCTCGTGCCTGCGTGCCCCTGCGTGGGGCTCGTACGCGCCGTCTGGGTCGTACGCGGTTTGCGCGAAGTAGCTCGGTGACGTGACCGTGAGGCGGTCGGGCTCGCGGACGACGAGGGCACCCGTCGCGTCCGGACCACACAGCCACTTCTGGCCGGAGATAGTGAGGAAGTCGAATCCGGCGGCGTGCGTGGGGATCGAGCCGACGGACTGGGCGCCGTCGGCGAGCACCGGGATCCCGGTCTCGGCTCCGAGCTCCGCGAGCGGGAGCACCGCTCCGGTGGTCCAGAGCACCGGCGAGGACGCGATCAGGCGCGTCCGCGACGTGACAGCGGCGCGAATCGCGTCCGGGTCGGGCTCGACGACGACGACCGTGGCAGCGCACGCGCCGAGCGGCCCGAGCAGCCCGAAGTGCTCGTCGGTCGTCGTCACGACCTCGTCGCCGGGCTCGAGACCGAGGCCGCGGACGACGACCCCGCAGCCCTCCGACGTGGAGCTCGCGAGCGCAACCTGCGCGGGATCGGCGCCGACCAGCGCCGCGAAGGCGCGACGAGCCTCGTCACGCAGGGCAATGGTCTCCTCGAGATACGGCAGCCCGCTCCGGCCCTGCTCGGCGTCGCGCTCGATCGCCGCCACGAGCGCGTCCGCGACAGGGCGTGCCAGCGGGCCGAACGTGCCCGCGTTGAGGTAGGCCACCCGCTCGAGGACGGGGAAGAGCGCCCGTGCCTCCTCGAACGTCACGGCATCCCCGTCTCGATGCGTGCCTCGACGACCGGGTGATCCGAGAGCACCACGCCATTCTGCATGCGCCGGTCGCGTGGCCAGGCCACCACGGACTCGACGCGGGCGCCTCGCACCAGGACGTGGTCGATCCCGTCCCGCGTCCCGGAGTACGCCGCGAGCGCGGGATCGACGACGTTGAAGTCACCCGCGAGCACGATCGCGTCGCCCGGCGTCGCGGCAGCCTCCGTGAAGGCGGCGGCGCGGATCGCCTCCCCGCGCGGCACCTCGGGGTTCGCGTGGTCGTTCGAGGCGTGGAGGTTCGCGACCGTCACGCCCGAACGTCCCGCGATCCTGACCGCGTGGACGAGGCGGCGCTCCCGCCCGTGCTCCGAGATGCGCTCGTGCCCGAGGTCGGTCGCCGCATGGCGCGGCGCGACCAGGATCGCGTTCGCCTGCCCGGCGAGACCGGAGCGGAAGAACCCCTGGTGGGCGCGCGTGACCCACTTCGACACCGGCCCCGGCCAGAGCGGCGGGCGAGTGACGGCGTCGAAGCGGCGCATCCCCGACCAGTCGTCGATCCGCGGGAGCGCCCAGACCGGCACCTCCTGGAGGCAGACGACGTCGGGGCCGTCGGCGGTGACGAGCTCGATCATCCGGCGCAGGTACCCGGCCTGCCTCGGCGGGTCGGCGTTCCCGTGGAACACGTTCCAGGTGCGAAGGACCAGTTGCATCGCTTCCGGCCGCCGAGGCTACGGGTACCGTCGTCGCTCTGCGCCGATGCACGTCGTTCTCGCCGATCCCCCCGCGTTCACGCCGCCGTACGACCACGAGCTCGCCTCGGCGCTCGGTCGCGCGGGCGCGTCGGTCGAGCTCGTCACGTCGCCGTTTCGGTTCGGAGCGCGACCCGCGGCGAGCGGGTACGAGCTCGTCGACGGGTTCTACGAG
>DASUZN010000055.1:0-6310 GCA_036376855.1 Gaiella sp.
GCCTACTACCTGACGTACTGCGGCCGGGACCCGCTCTCGGAGAAGAGCTCCGAGGAGCTCGCGAAGGAGCTCGGCGTCAAGGGCCTGCGGCGGTTCGCGAGCGAGGAGCAGCTCCAGTTCGCGCTCGACGATCCACGCGACACCATCTCGCTCTCCCAGCCGATCGAGTTCCGTCGTGGGGACGAGGTGCGCCTCACCACGCCGGGCCGGGCGATCTTCGAGGCCGAGCTCGAGCGCTCACTCGATGAAGCGGTGCTGGACGGGCTGCACGAGCCGCTCGTCGTCGACCGGGCGCTGACGAAGCGTGAGCTCGACGCGCTCATCGACAAGCTCGTCGGCGCGTACGGCGCCTATGCGGTGGCCACGGTGCTCGACACGATCAAGAGTCTCGCGTTCCGCTACGCGACGCGGGCCGGCATCACCGTCTCGAAGAACGACATCGTGATCCCGCCCTCGAAGGAGGCGATCCTCTCCTCGTACGAGGCGAAGGTCGCCAACGTCGAGCGTGAGTACGAGCGCGGGCTGATGACCGAGAACGAGCGTAAGGAGCGCGTCATCGCGGAGTGGACGCAGGCGACCGACGAGGTCGCGGACGCCATGAAGGAAAACCTCCACGAGACGAACTCGATCTTCATGATGGCCAACTCGGGTGCCCGCGGGTCGTTCAACCAGATCCGCCAGCTGGCGGGGATGCGCGGCCTGATGGCAAACCCGAAGGGCGAGATCATCGAGCGCCCGATCAAGGCCAACTTCATGGAGGGCCTGTCGGTGCTCGAGTACTTCATCTCGACGCACGGCGCCCGCAAGGGCCTCGCCGACACGGCGCTCCGCACGGCCGACTCGGGCTACCTGACACGGCGTCTCGTCGACGTCTCGCAGGACGTGATCATCCGCGAGGAGGACTGCGGCACGTCGGACCACGTCGTGCTTCCCGCGATCCTCGACGGCCAGCTCAACCTGAGCGCCGCGGGCCGCGTGCTCGCGGAGGACATCCGCAAGCCGCTCAAGGACGGTAAGCCCGGGAAGACCGTGCTCGCCGAGAAGGGCGAGCTGCTCACGAAGCCCCGCCTACGCGAGGTCGTGGATCAGCTCGAGGAGGTCGGCGACACGGCGCTGATCCCGGTCCGCACGGTGCTCAAGTGCCGTAGCGAGGTCGGGGTCTGCCGGGCGTGCTACGGCACCTTCCTCGCCACGGGCGACATGTGCGAGATCGGAGACGCGGTCGGCATCATCGCCGCGCAGTCGATCGGCGAGCCGGGCACCCAGCTCACGATGCGCACGTTCCACACCGGTGGCGTCGCCGGAGACGACATCACGCAGGGCCTCCCCCGCGTGGTCGAGATCTTCGAGGCGCGGAACCCGAAGGGCGCGGCGACGCTCGCCGAGGTCGGCGGGAAGATCTCGCTCGAGGAGCAGGAGCGGACGGTGCTCGTCACCGTGACGCCGACCACGCTCGACGAGAACGGCGAGCCGCTGCCGGTGAAGGAGTACTCCTTCCCGAGCCGCACACGGCTGCTCGTCCGCTCGGGCGACACGGTCGAGCAGGGCGATCCGCTCAACGAGGGCTCGCGCAACCCGGCCGACATGCTCGAGCTGCACACGCGGGCCACGCGCGGCTCGACGCCGACCGAGCTCTATCTCGTCGGCGAGGTGCAGAAGGTCTACAAGTCGCAGGGCGTCGACATCCACGACAAGCACATCGAGCTCATCGTCCGCCAGATGATGAAGAAGGTGCGCGTCGAGACCCCGGGCGACACCGAGCTGCTCCCCGGACAGCTCGCCGACAAGGTCGTGCTCGAGCGGGCGAACGACGCCGCCCGGTCAGCCAAGGGTGAGCAGGCGACGTTCGAGCCGCTCATCCTCGGCATCACCAAGGCCTCGCTGGCGACGGAGTCGTTCCTGTCGGCCGCCTCCTTCCAGGAGACGACGAAGGTCCTGACCGACGCCTCGATCGAGGGCAAGGTCGACCGCTTGCTCGGCCTCAAGGAGAACGTGATCATCGGGAAGCTGATCCCGGCGGCCACGGGCCTCAAGAAGTACCGCGGCATCGACATCGAGCCCTCCGAGCCGCTCCCCGCGTCGATGTTCGGCCCGGGCACGGACGCCGAGCTGCTCGCCGCGCTCGAGGAGATCGGCGACGGCGAGGGTCTCGATCTCGCCTCGCTCGGGCTCGGCTACGAGGACGAGCTGCCGGAGCTCCCCGAGCTGCCGGACGCGCCTGACGCGCCCGAAGCGACGGACGAGGGCTGAGTTAGGGGTTCGCTGGGGTCAGGCACCTTCGGTGCCAGACCCCAGCAACCTGGCCGCGAGCTCGACGGCGTCCTCGCCCGACTGGAGCTCGACCGCTCTCCCTGACGAGGGGCGGCGCGTCTCGATGCGCGCGAGGACGCCGAGCGCGTCCGCTCGGCCGAGCCCGGGGAGCACCAGGGCGACCGCCCGCGGGCCGACGGTGTAGACCGATACGTCCGCGATCGAGCGGGCGTCCCGCGCGAGCGTCGCTGCGTCGCCGTCGTCGGAGCGGACGATCGCAACCGCGAGCCGGTCACCCTGCAGGTGGGCTCCCGCGACGTCCACCGCGAGTTCTTTCAGGAGCCCCGCACGCCCGGCGAGGTCGTCCTCGACGAGCGGCGCCGGATCCGATGAGAGCGATGTCTCGACGAGAGCGCCCGAGCCCGAGATCAACGTGAGCTCCCCGAGCGAGGCGACCGCCCGGTCGATGCGCGCCGCGACCTCGGTGAGCACCTCGAGCCGGTGTCGCGCGCGTGCGACACGCCGGCGGCGCGACGCGACGGCGAGGACCACGATCGCCACGAGCGCCGCGGCTGCCAGAACGATGAGTGCGATACCGAGGCTCACGCTTCCGAGTATCGACCTTTCGACCCGGGAGCATCAGCCTTCGAGGACGATTTCCCCCGGGGCGATCTCGTGGAGCGTGCCGTTCGCCTTCCGGCGATTCTCGGCCGAGCCGGAGACGACGACCGATCCGCGGCGCACGTGCTTCGCCTCGGTGAGTGCCGCCTCGGCGCGCGCGACGAACGAGTCCACGTCGTCCCGCACTTCGAGCTCCGCGATGCCGCCCGACACGGAGACCGAGCCTGCGTCGCCGATCGGATTCGCCGCGAGCTCGTCGCGAATCGCCTCATAGAGCGCCGACGCGTCCCCGCCCTCCGAGCCCGGACGGACGATCGCGAAGCGGCCGCCGCCGAGCCTGAACGCGTAGTCGAGACGGTGCGTCACCGACCGGAGGCGATTCGCGAGCTCGAGCAGGACGCCGTCAGCGGCGACGATCCCGATCCGCGCGTTCAGCCACGTCAGCCGGTCGACGTCGATCACGAGCAGCGCGAGCGGATAGTGGGCAAGGCGGGCCCGGAGGAGCTCGCGCTCGAGCACGTCCGGAAAGGACTGGCGGTCGAGCAGGTCGGTGAGCATGTCGAGCTCCGGCACGACGTCCGCCTCACGCAGGTTGAGCGCCCGCGAGATCGGTGGGCGCGCCTTGTCGACGAGCGCTGCGAGACCGTCGACGTCCTCCTCGCTGAAGCGTCGCGACCCGTCCCGCGTCAGGACGCCGAGCAGGCTCTGCGCCTCGTCCTCGGGCAGCAGCGGCATGACGAGACCGGCCCGGACGGGCGCCTCGCCGTCGGGTGCCGCGAGGTCGCCGGCGAACCCGACCTCGATTGCACGGGCGCCCCGGTAGTCGGGGAAGCCCATGCGCGCGATGTGATTCGTCTCCGACTCCGAGAGGCCGACGGTGGCGACGATCGGGGTTCCCTTGCCGCCCGTGACGAGGGCGATCGCGCCGTCCGCCGACGTCCGCTCGCGCGCCAGCTCGAGCGCGCGCACCATCGGCTCGGGGTCTTCCTCGAGCTCGAGCGTCGCGAGCGGCCGCGAGCTCTGGAGCGCGGCGAGGGCGTCGGTGAGTACCTGGGCGAAGCCGGCGAGGCGGTCGTCGTAGCGCCGCAGCATCGTCTCCGTCACGTTTGCCTGGCGGCTGAGCAGCCTACGGATCGCGAGGACGAAGAGCACGATCGAGAGCCCTGCGAGGACGAGCGCCGCGACCGCGATCCACGTGGTCATCCCGCACCGCCCCCTCTCGTGCCGGGCACGCGTCCCTCCATCGGGCTAACCCTACAGAGGGGGGTGGCTGTTGCCTTCTCGCCGGACGACGCCGTCGGGACCCGGGGCTATCCTCGCCCCGATGGGGACGATTCGCGCGCATCTCGTTCCGCTCGACGTGTCGAAGGAGGGCGGCGAGCGGGCGTTGCACGAGGCCTCGCCGGGCACGCCGGTGCCGCTGCCGGCGCTCGAGCTGCCGCGGTCGCGACGCCCCGGCTGGCCGACGCTGGCCGCGCTGGCCGCCGGTTGCGGCGTCGCTGCGATCCTCCTCGGTGCGTGGGCCGTCGTCGCGGACGTCCGCTCCGGCAGCGAGGCCGCGTCGTCGGACAGCCCCGCGCTCGAACGAGCGGTCGCGATCCTCACGGGAGCCTCGACGGAACGCTTCCCTCTCCGTGGCTCGATGGGGCGGATCACCCTCGTCGTGGGCGCCGGCGAGCGCGGCGTGCTCGCCCTCGACGGCCTCGGCGGCGCACCCGAGGGCAGGGTCTACGCCGCCTGGCTCGTCCCGCCGGGGTCGGCAACGCCGGTGCGCGTCGCGACGTTCTCCGGGACCGAGCCGGTGGTGCTGCTCTCACGCCGGGTGCGTCCGGGCGCGAGCGTCGCTGTCACGCTCGAGGCTACGCCCGCTCCCGACCGGCCGTCGCGAACTCTGCGGCTCGTCGCCGTCCGTAACTGAGGCTCTGGGGCCGCCGCCCGCGGCAATACCCGTCACATTGGCTCGCGCCTCGGTTGTCTGCTCACGTCCGGTCGCAATGACGCTGCGGAGCAGTTGCGGCCGCGCAGCGGCCGCCTTCAGGGCCGTGCCCGGCCGCAGGCCGGGACCCCGCGGCGGGAATCCGCTCGGCGGATTCCCGCCTTGCGGGCAACTCAGTCCGTCGCAACGCTCGCGCGGTCCTTGCCGAGATCTTTCGCCGTGTAGAGCGCCGAGTCGGCGCGCTCGAAGAGCCCGGCCGCGGTCTCGCCGTGGCGGAGCTCGGCGATCCCCGCGGAGATGCGCACCCGGCCGCCGCCGGGGACCGACATCGACGAAACGCCGTCGTGCATCCGCTGGAAGAGCTGCGCGGCGTCGTCGGCCGTCGACTCGGGCATGATCACCGCGAACTCGTCCCCGCCGACGCGGCAGCCGACGTCGACCGAGCGGATCGAGTTGCGCAGCCGCTCGGCGACCTGCGCGAGCACGGCGTCGCCCGCCAGATGTCCGATCCGGTCGTTGACGGACTTGAAGTCGTCGAGATCGAGGATCAGGAGCGCGAGGCGCCGGTCGTAGCGCTGCGCGCGGAGCGCCTCGCGTCGGAGCGTCTCGTGGAAGTAGCGCTGGTTGAAGAAGCCCGTCAGCGCATCGGTCTCCGCCATCTGGCGCGCCTCGCGGTAGCGGCGCGCGTTCTCGATCGCGGGGATGCATGTGGCCGCGATCTGCTCGATCGCTCGGACCCGGTCGGGCGCCGGCTCGTAGCCGGGCGTCCGCCAGAACAGCGCGAGCGTGCCGAGCGCGTTCCCGTCGCGGCTGACGAGCGGGACGAACAGCCCGCCCCGGATGAGATGGGTGTCCGCGGCATCGGCCGCGCCGTAGCGGTAGCTCACCGTGATCGGGCCTGGTGGCAGCGCGCCTCCGGCCCCGGACGACGGCGGGTGCGCCGCCTCCTCCGCCGTGAGGCCGCGGGTCGCGATCGTCGCAGGCCCGCCCGCCTCGTCGAGCGCGACCATCGCGGCGTCGAACCCAGGGATCTCGAGTGCCGCGTCGAGCACGCGGTCCAGAAGCTCGTCGAACTCGATCGAGCTGCCGAGGTCGCTGAGGAAGCGATTGCGCTTGCTCTCCCGCTCGGCGCGCTCGAGGGCCTGCGAGAGATCGCGGCCGAGATCGTCCATGCGCGTACGCATCTCGTCGACTGCCGCGACGAGCCGGTCGTCGCGCGGCGTGGGAGGCGGCCGCCGCACGCGCGCGACGACGAAACCGACGACGGCCAGGAGCGCCGCGGCAGCGGCGATCAGAATGATGGTTGTTCCGCTTGAGATGCCGCTGCCACCCTTCCCCGGGCTCACTGTAATCGGGAGTTGGCGGTTGATCCAGAGAGTGAGGGTGACTCGCCTCCATCGGCGTCTCCCAGAGCGCGTTCGGGATGGGAGCCTCAGTTCGTCGGAAAGGGCTGTTCGACGAACAACCCGGCGGCGACTCCAACCCGATGCAGGTGAGCGATGC
>DASUZN010000056.1:0-2735 GCA_036376855.1 Gaiella sp.
CCGACGCGCTGCGCGCCCTCGACGCCGTCGATCTCGAACGTCAGGAGGACGTGTACTTCTCGCTCCGCCAGACGCTCGTCTCGCGGCACGACGAGCTCGATCTGTTCGATCGCGCCTTCAGCGCGTGGTTCCTCCGCGCGCCGGTGCTGCCACCTGCCCGCTCCCGGTCGGCGGCGACGACCGAGACGCGCGTCGGCGCGCAGTCCGACCGGTTGCGCTCGCGTGAGGCGGAGGAGGACGGAGAGCAGAGCGACCCGCTCGAGCTCGGCGCGTCGGGCCAGGAGCTCCTGCGCGACAAGGACTTTGCCGAGCTGACCGGCGACGAGCTCCGGCTTCTGCGCGAGCTGATCCGCCGGATCGCGCGCTCGCGGCCCGAACGGCACTCGCGGCGGCGAACGCCCGACTCGCGCGGCGACCGGCTCGACGTGCGCCGCATGATCCGTCGCTCGCTACGCACGGGCGGCGACCCGCTCGACCGGCCGCTCAGAGCGCGGAAGCACGTTCCCCGCAAGCTCGTCGTGCTCTGCGACGTCTCCGGCTCGATGGACAGCTACGCGCGGGCCTTGCTCCTCTTCCTCCACGCCGTCGTCGGGTCGGGGCGCGGAGTCGAGGCGTTCGCCTTCGGGACGCGCCTCTCGCGGCTGACGCCCGACCTCGCCACGCGTGACCCGGACGCCGCGCTCGCGCGGTGCACCGAGGCGGTCGTCGACTGGGGCAGCGGGACGCGGATCGGCGCGTCATTGCGCGAGTTCAACGAGATCTACGGCAGGCGCGCGCTGTCCCGCGGCGCGATCGTCCTGATCGTCTCCGACGGGTGGGAGCGCGAGGACCCGGAGCTCGTCGGCCGTGAGATGGCGAAGCTCGCGCGCGCGGCGTACGCCGTCGTCTGGGTCAACCCGCTCAAGGGAAACCCGCAGTACCAGCCGCTCGCGGGCGGCATGCGCGCGGCGCTGCCATATGTCGACCGGTTCCTGCCCGGCCATAATCTGAGGAGTCTCGAGGAGCTGGCGGCCGTGCTCGCCGGCATCGAAAGGAGGCACGCAGCGTGAAGGAGATCCTGCCCGAGGTCGAGGCCTGGCGCGAGGCCGGCGAGAAGGTGGTCGTGGCGACCGTGGTCGCGACGCGCAGGTCCGCGCCGCGCCCCGTCGGAACGAGCCTCGCCGTGTCGGAGTCGGGGAAGATGTGCGGCTCCGTCTCCGGCGGTTGCGTCGAGACCGACGTCTACGAGAACGCGATGGAGGTCATGCGGACGGGCGAGCCGAAGCTGTTGAGCTACGGCATCACGGACGATCTCGCCTGGAGCGTCGGCCTGCCCTGCGGGGGCGAGATCGACGTCTTCGTGGAGGCCGTGGAGTGAGGCTCGTCTCGCGTCTCGCGGAGCTGGGGGAGAGCGGCGGCCGTGCCGTGCTCTTCACCGTGGTCGAGGGCGAGGGGGTGGGCTCCAAGGCTCTCGTGGTCGAGGGTGGGGAGACCCTTGGGAACGGTGTGCCCGACGAGGCGCTCGCGCAGTTCGACGAGCTCATCCGTCGGGGGCGCAACCGGATCGTCGAGGTCGACGGCGTCAAGGTGTTCGCCGAGTGGTACGGCCCGCCGCCGCGCCTCTTCGTCTACGGAGCGGTCGACACGGCAGAGGCGCTCGCACGCGGTGCGAAGCTCCTCGGCTGGACGGCGATCGTCGCCGACGCCCGCGCGACGTTCCTGACGCCCGAGCGGATTCCCTCCGCGGACCAGCTGATCCCGAAGTGGCCGGACGAGGCGATCGCCGAGATCGCACCGGACCACCAGACGGCGATCGTCGTGCTGACGCACGACGACAAGTTCGACGAGCCCGCGCTGATCGCGGCGCTCGACACCGAGGCGTTCTACATCGGCGCGCTCGGCTCCCGGCGCAACCAGGAGCGTCGCCGCGAGCGCCTGCTTGAGGCCGGCGTGGCCGAGGAGAAGCTCGCCCGGATCCAGGGCCCGTGTGGTCTCGACATCGGTGCCGACACGCAGTCCGAGACGGCACTCTCTATCCTCGGCGAGGTGCTCGCCGTTCGGGCACAGCGTCCCGGTGGCCCGCTCCGCGAGGCGAAGCAGCGGATCCACGTCGAGGTGGCCTGACCCTACGGGCGCCAGCTCCTGCGCCCGGCCGCCCAGAGCTGGAACGGCAGGAGCGGCCACAGCACGACCTCGCGCAGCGAGGCGCGTGTCGACCTTCCCGCAGGCGAGGCCGAGCGCACGCGCACGCCGGTATGGAGGAGGAGCCAGCGCAGCGCCGCCTTCGCGCGCGGTGCGTGCCACGAGGACGTGACGACGATCACGTCGCGCGCGCCGACGCGGAGGACGTCGTTCAGCACGTTCGCCATGTTCTCGACCGTGGTGCGCGCGTCCGGGTCGACCACCACCTCGCGCGCGTTGCCGCGCCAGGCTGCGCGCATCAGCTCCGCCTCGGAATGCCGCCCGGACGTGCGAGCCCAGCCCGACAGCACGACGACGTCGTCTGCGGTCGCCACCTCGGCAGCGCGCTCGAGCCGCGCAGCGCAGACAGGGTGGAGCTCGGTGTCGTCGCCGCTCGAGTAGCCGAGCACGACGACGACGCGCCCGGCCGTCACGACCGGCGGTGCCGCAGCCAGCGGAAGAAGAGGAGCGTGCCGACGACCGTCAGCACGAGCGTCAGCGCCTTCTTGCCCTGGAGCTTCGACTCGCCGTGCTCCCGCTCGCGCATGTGGACGGCGACCTCCTCGACGCGCAGA
>DASUZN010000057.1:0-5926 GCA_036376855.1 Gaiella sp.
TGGATCACGAGCTGGGTGGAGATCTCGCGGGAGAGCCCGAGCAGGAGGCCGGCCTCGATCATCGCCTCGGCGAGGAGGGCGAAGTACGCGGGGCCGGAGCCCGAGACAGCCGTGACGGCATCCATCGAGCGCTCGGGGACACGCACGACCGAACCGAGATGCGCGAGTGCCTCCTCGGCGAGCGTAACGTGGGCGTCGTCGGCGTGCGCGCCGGCGCACAGGCCGGCGATGCCCTCGTGAACGGTCGACGGCGTGTTCGGCATCGCTCGCACGACGGGGACGCCGGCGGCGAGATGCCGCTCGATCGTCGCGGTCGGCGTCGCGGCCGCGATCGAGAGCACCGTCTGCTCCGTCGTGATCGCCGGGCCGATCTGGCCGAGGAGGCCCTCGATGTCCTGGGGCTTGACGGACACGACGACCAGCGCAGCCCCTGCGGCGGCCTCGACGTTGTCCATCGTCGTGGCGATGCCGTGCCGTTCGGCGAGCTCGGCGACCCGTTCCGCCCGCCGGTTCGACGCGACGATGTCGTCGGGTCGGCGCCAGCCCGACGACAGGAGCCCGGAGATCAGCGCCTCGCCGATCCTTCCGGTGCCCAGCACCGCGATCCGCCGCTCGTCGACCGCCATGCTTGACTCTACGCCGCCCGGCGCTCTCGGCGTCGGGCGATGCGCGCCCGGTCGGGGGACGCGCCCGGAACCAGCCCACGCGACCAGCCGAGCAGGAGGAGCTCTCCGGCGAGCCCCTGCCACTCCTCGTAGGGCTCGAGCAGCTCGGCGGTCTCGTGTCCCTCGACCCACCGCCCCGTGAGCGCCGCGTGGAGCTTCACGAGCGAGAGGTCGCCGACGAGACCGCGGTCGAGACGGCCGAGACCCTCGAGCGAGATCACGCCGATCGACCACGGGCCGATGCCGCGGACGCGTGCAAGCCGTGCGGCGACGGCGTCTCCGGGCAGGCCGCGGAGGCGCTCGAGGTCGAGGGTCGCCGCCAGGCGGGCGAGGAGGGTCGCCCGTTGCTGGGCGAGGCCGAGCCGGCGTAGCTCGACCGGTGCGAGGCGGCGGAGAGCGGGCTGGGTGACGACGGCCTCGCCGCAGACACGCTCGATCGCCTGCTCGATCGCCCGCGCGCGTCGGGCCTCGATGAGCTGCCCGCAGAGCGCCCGGACCACTGCGTGCGTCACGGTGGCGAGGCGGAGCGGCCGGTAGCCGACGAAGGCCCGTGCCGACGGGCCGATCAATGGATCGCGGCTGAAGCGCTCGTGGAACTCCGCGGTGTCGTCGTCGAGCGCAAGCATGAAGCGGGCGGTCGCGAGCGCCTCCTCGTCGGGCGCGCGGAGGACAACGCGTCCGTCGGGGCGCTGGTGCGCCGCCGCGAGACGGTTTCCGGGCAGGGCGCCGTGCCACGTCCCGCTGCGCGCCATGAGGCGGAGGCGGTACGGGCCGGCGGGCGTGACGACGTCCTCGAGCACGGCGTCGAGACTACTCGGGCGGTACGCTGGGCGGCCGTCGGTGTCAGACACCGAATTCCGTCAAGGGGTTTTCGTGCCGACTTTGTGCCAATCGCTTCACCGCCCGCGATCGCACTCTGCGCCGGTCGTCACGGTTGCCGTTGGAGCGGCGCCGAGCTCCGTCCGTTGCCGTTCCGCATGTCCGCCCCCCGAGCCATGCCTGTTCGGTCCTGTGGCGCGATTGGCACGGAGGCGGGACGGCTTACGCTTGACAGGGAACGGTGTCTGACACCGCTCTCCGCCCCGCGCTCGTGGGGCTCGTGGTTGCGGGAGCGTGCTGCGCGTTCCTCGCCGTGCCGGCCGGAGGCGCTGCACGGTCCGCGGCGCCGCAACGCCTGACGCTCGTCGTCGACTGGAAGGCGAAGGTGCCGATCCGTCGGGCGCCCGGGAGCAGGACGCTCGCCGTCGCGAGCTGGAAGACGCCGTTCGGCTCCGTGCGGCGGCTCCAGGTCGTCGCGCGTCGCGGCAATTGGTTCGCCGTGGAGAGCGACGTGCTCGCGAACGGCGTCGTCGGCTGGGTCCCGCGCACCGCGGCCGTCCGGCTCCGCACCGTGCGGTATGCGGTCGAGGCAGATCTTTCGAGACGGCTGCTGACGCTGCGCGAGGACGGCCATGTCGTCTTTCGGAGGCGCGTCTCGATTGGCGCACCGAGCTCACCGACGCCGACAGGGCGCTTCCACGTGACCGACCAGATCTCCGGTCGCAAGTGGCGGCTCGGCTGCTGCATCGTCGTGCTGTCGGGGAACCAGCCGCGGCTGCCCGCGGGATGGAGCGGCGGTGACCGGCTCGCGATCCACGGGCGCCCGTCGGCACGGGAGACATTCGGCGCGCCTGCGAGCGCGGGCTGCCTGCACGCGACCGAGCAGACCCTGCGGGCGCTGGCGCGGCTGCCGCTCGGCACGCCCGTCGTCATCCATCCGTGAGGCTCGATGCGAGATTCATGCGCGGTCGTGGATGCCGCCTCAGGCACGTCGCCATACCGCCTCCGCGCCCTCGCCCAGGCGTCGAGCCTGCGCCGCGGACGCGGAGCCGACCTGGCTCGGCCTGAGACGGCCCCACGGAGCGCCCATCTCGCATCGAGCCTCTAGTCTCACCGTCGTGCGGCTCGCCGACGCGATCTCGCTCCGTTCGCGAAGGCGGAAGCTGGCCCTCTTCCTCGACGAGATGCGGCCGGACGTCGCGACGACGGTGCTCGACGTCGGCGTCGACGAGGTCTCGCTCGGCGAGTCGGGCGGTCACAGCGGCTGCACCACGCACAACTTCCTCGAGGAGCGCTACCCCTGGCCCGAGCGGCTCACGGCGCTCGGCCTCCACGACGGGGCACGCTTTCGTGACCGCTACCCGCGGATCGCGTACGTCCAGGGCGACGCCTGCGCGCTGCCGTTTCCGGACGCAAGCTTCGACATCGTCCACTCGAACGCCGTGATCGAGCACGTCGGTGGACGCGAGCGGCAGTCGGCGTTCGTCCGAGAGGCGCTGCGTGTCGGCCGACAGGTCTTCCTGACAACCCCAAACCGCTGGTTCCCGGTCGAGGTCCACACGAAGCTCCCGCTCGTCCACTGGCTTCCCGAGGCGATCGCCGGTCGGGCGTACGACCTGGCGGGCAAGTCCTGGGCGAGGGAGAACCACCTGCTCGGCCCCTCGGACCTCCGGTCGCTCTTCCCGGAGCCGGTCGAGATCCGCAATCTCGGCATGACGCTCGTGGCGATCACGTGACGTCCCGGTTCCCGCGCATCGCACTGCTCGTCCTCATCGTCGGGCTCGCGCTCCACAACCTCGTGATGGCGCTGCTCTGGCAGGCCGGCGTGCGCGACACGGCGCTCGATCTCGTAGCCGCCTGGAAGGACGTCCTCCTGCTCGCAGCGGTCGTCATCGCGCTCGCCGCAGCCGGGTCGATCTCCAACCTCGGCTGGCCCGACCGGTTCGCTCTCGCCTACGGCGCGCTCGTCGTCGTCTACTGGCTGGTGCCGCAGTCGTGGCTCGACGGGGACGCGACGGCGCGAGGCGAGCTGTACGCGCTCCGCCATCACCTCCTGCCGCTCGGCGCCTACATCCTCGGGCGCCTCCTCACCCTTGACCGCGCCTGGTGGCGGCGCGTGGTCGTCACCCTGGTCGCGGTCGGCGTCGCGCTCGCGGTCTTCGGCCTCGTCGACGTCTACCTCGTGCCGCTCCAGTGGTGGCGCGACTCCGGCGTGCCCGACTGGTTCCGCGAGCAGCTCGGGCTCGCGTACCGCTGCCTCTCGTACCTGCCGGAGAACTGGATCCTGAACACGGACGAGGAAAGCCCCGTCCGCCGGCTTGTCTCGACCTTCCTGAGCCCGCTCGCGACCGCGTACGCGCTCGTGGTCGTCCTGCTCCTGCTCGTTGCCGCGCGGCCCCGCTGGTGGACCGTCACTGGGGGCGCCGTCGCGTACGCAGGCCTGCTCTGGACCCACACGCGGGCAGCGTTCATCGCGCTTCCGGTCGCACTGATCGTCCTTGCCGCACTCCGGCGCTCCTGGACGCCCGCCGTGCTCGCGGCAGGCTCGGTTCTCGTGACAATCGCATTCGTCGCCCTGTTCCCGACGATCGGCCCGACGACGACGTACACCGCCGCGGAGCTCGCCTGTCTGCGCGAGAACGCCGCCGCGGAAGGCGAGACGACCGACGACCCGTTCTCGACCGGCGAGAGCTCGACCTCGAGCCACCTGAGCGCGCTCCGCGACGGGATCCGCACCGTCGGGCGGCATCCGTGGGGCTACGGCCTCGGGAACGCGGGGGTCTCGGCCGCGCGCACCGGCGTGACGCCGAAGGCGGGCGAGTCGACGTACACGGAGCTCGGCGTCGACACAGGCTTGCTCGGCCTCGCGGCCTTCGTCGGCTGGCTGGTGACGCTCTTCGTCGCGATCCACCGCCGCTCGCCCTGGCTCGCCTCGTCGCTCGTCGCCGTCGCGGTGCTCGGGCTGCAGACCGACGTGATCGGCATCCACTGGCTCTCGGTGGTCGTGTTCGCGCTCGCGGGCGCCGTGCTTCGCTCCGCGCCCGACGAGACGCCGCCCGAGGCCGTGCTCTAACCGGAGCCCGAGCCGCCCGACGCCGAGCCGAACGAGGCGCGCCGCTCGACGTCGGCCTCGTCGACCATGTGGCCGTCGCGGCCGACATAGCCGCCTTTCCCGCCGACGACGAGCATCACGAGGTCGACCTCGCCGCCGTTCGAGACGCGGCGCGGCGTCGTCGAGGAGACGTGGACCATCCCGCCCGGGCCGAGGAGCCGTTCCTCGTCGCCGACCTCGACCCGTGCCGTGCCGGAGTGGACGAAGTACAGCTCGTCCTGCTCGTCGTGGTAGTGGTGGAAGCCGGGGTAGTCGGGCGGCATGACGACGACGTTGACGCCGAACGCCTCGACGCCGAGCGCCTGGCGCACCTTGCGGAAGCCGTAGCCCTCGCCCAGCTCCTCGATCGTCCCGAACGCGTGGCTCATCTCGCTCCCTTCGTCTGCAGCATGGCGTCGATCGTCCGGCGTAGCCCTTCCTCGAAGCCGACGCGCGGCTCGTACCCGATCGCCTCACCCGCGGCGCTCACGTCCGCCCACGACTCGCGCACGTCACCGGCCTGCGCCGGGCCGAACGTCTTCTCGACCGACTTCCCGAGAATCGCCCCGATGGTCTCGGCAAGCGTGTTGACCGTTTCCGACCCGCCTGTCGCGACGTTCAGCACCCGGCCGGCGCCGTCGGGCGCGTCGACTGCGAGGAGGTTCGCCTGGACGACGTTCTCGACATAGGTGAAGTCGCGCGACTGCTCGCCGTCACCGTGCACCGTCACGGGCTGCCCGTCGGCGATCGCGCGGATGAACCGCGGCACCACCGCGGCGTACTGCGACGTCGGATCCTGGCGCGGCCCGAACACGTTGAAGTAGCGCAGCGCGACCGTCTCGAGCCCGTACACCCGTGTGAAACTGACGCAGAAGCGCTCCGCGCCGAGCTTCGCGACCGCGTACGGCGAGATCGGGTTGGGCGCCTGCGTCTCGACCCGGGGGAACGTGCCGCCGTCGCCGTACACCGACGAGGACGAGGCGGCGACGACACGCCGGACACCCTCGTCGCGCGCGGCGAGGAGGACGTTGAGGGTGCCCTCGACGTTGACCGCAGTCGAGGTGAGCGGATCCTGGACCGAGCGCGGAACGGAGCCGAGGGCCCCCTGGTGGAAGACGACCTCGGCCCCGCGGACCGCAGTATGGACCCGTTCGTACGACCGGAGGTCGCCCTCGACGACCTCGACGTCGCGTCCGAGTGAGGCGAGGTTTGCGCGGCTCCCGGTCGAGAAGTTGTCGAGCACGCGCACGTCGTCGCCGCGCTCGAGCAGTGCCTGGACGAGGTTCGAGCCGATGAACCCGGCACCGCCCGTGACGAGGACCTTGCTCACGAGGCTCGCTCCGCGACGACG
>DASUZN010000058.1:0-11719 GCA_036376855.1 Gaiella sp.
CTCTCGCTCACGCACACGGAGTGGCAGGGCCGCAAGATCAACCTCGTCGACTGCCCGGGCGACCCGTCGTTCCAGGGCGAGGCGCGCTGCGCGCTGCGCGTCGTCGACGGCGCGCTCGTCGTCGTCTCCGGGGTGATGGGCTTCGAGGTCGGCACCGCGCGGATGAAGAAGCTCGCCGAGGACCTCGGCCTCGCGCGCGTCCTCGTCGTCAACATGCTCGACCGCGAGCGCGCCGACTTCTTCCGCACGCTCGGCCAGATCCAGGACCAGTTCTCCTCGAAATGCGTCGCCGTGCACATCCCGATCGGGGCCGAGCACGAGCTCACGGGGATCGTCGACGTGCTCCACATGTGCGCCTACATGTCGCCGGAAGGCCAGAAGGAGTCCGATCCGGTCGCGATCCCCGACTCGATGGCCGAGCTGGCGCAGGAGTACCGCGAGAAGCTGCTCGACGAGGTCGTGCAGATCGACGAGTCGCTGATGGAGCGCTACCTCGAGGGCGAGGAGCTCGACGAGCACGACGTGGCCGCGGCACTCAAGCTCGGCGTCACCCGCGGAGAGGTCTTCCCGGTCGGCTGCTCGATCGCGACGAAGAACCTCGGCACGCACGCGCTCCTCGACCTGCTCGTCGAGGGCGTCCCGTCGCCCGCGAAGCGCGGCGCGCCGTTCGAGGTCGAAGGCGCGTCGACCGCCGCGTTCGTGTTCAAGACGATCGCCGACCCGTTTGCCGGGAAGATCAACCTCTTCCGCGTGCTGAAGGGCGACGTCACGACGGAGACGACGCTCGTCGACCACCGCGAGCACTCGAAGGAGCGGATGGGCTCGCTGCTGCAGCTCCAGGGCAAGACGACGACGCCCGCGAAGGAGTTCGGCGAAGGAGACCTCGGCGCAGTCGCCAAGCTGAAGAACGTCCAGACCGGCGACCTGCTCGCCGATCGCGAGGTCTCGGTGGAGCCGCCCTCGTTCGGCTTCCCAGAGCCCGTGATGAGCTTCGCGGTGACGCCGAAGATCAAGGGCGAGGAGGAGAAGGTCGCCACGTCGATCAAGCGCCTCGCCGAGGAGGACCCGACGCTCCGGCTGCGGCGCGACCCGCAGACCGGCGAGGAGATCCTCGCCGGCATGAGCCAGATGCACGTCGAGGTCGCTCTGGAGCGCGCGAAGAAGCGTTTCGGCGTCGACGTCGAGCTCCACCAACCGCGTGTCCCGTACCTCGAGACGATCCGTTCCGAGTCGCGTGCGCGGCACCGCTACAAGAAGCAGACGGGCGGCCGTGGCCAGTTCGGCGACTGCGAGATCGTGCTCGAGCCGATCGAGGGCCACGAGGGGTACGAGTTCGTCGACAAGATCGTCGGCGGCGTGATCCCGCAGAGCTACCGGCCTGCGGTCGACAAGGGGATCCAGGAGGCGATGCAGCACGGCGAGCTCGCGGGGGCGCCGATCCAGGGCGTGCGCGTCAAGCTCGTGGACGGCCAGTACCACAACGTCGACTCGTCCGAGATGGCGTTCAAGATCGCCGGCTCGATGGCCTTCAAGGAGGCCTATGCGAAAGCCGACCCCGTGCTGCTCGAGCCGATCATGGAGCTCGAGGTCACCGTCCCCGACGAGGCGGTCGGCGCGGTCAACGGCGATCTCAACTCACGCCGCGGACGACTCAACGGCATGGAGCCCGCGGCTGGGATGACGACCATCAGGGCCGAGGTGCCGATGGCGGAGCTCCTCACGTATTCGCAGTCGCTGACCTCGATGACGGGCGGGCGCGGCGACTATGCGATGCACCTGTTGCGCTACGAGCAAGTCCCGACGCACGTGGCGCAGAAGATCGTCGACGAGACCAAGAAGGCGCGCGAGGCCGTGAATGCATGAGCCGACGATTTCCACAGCATGTGGAAAGCCGCGGTCAGGGCTATAGTTGGCCGCTGCCGTGAGAGTCACGAAGTCAAACGTCACACGCACGTGCGCGATCTGCGAGCGGACACTGCTCATGGGAGAGCACACCCTGCGCTACTCGCCCGACGGCCACGAGTTCGTCGACGTCTGCCCGCTCTGCAGCGAGGTGGCTCTCGACAACGGCTGGGTGCGAGAGGGACATGCCGTGTCGCCCGCACTCCAGCAGCATCCGCGCCGTAAGCGCCAGAAGACGCTGTGGCAGGCGCTCCTCGGTGCCCGCGAGGAAGAGGCCGAGCCTGTCGTCTCCGAGCCGATCCTGCGGCGGCTCTCCGACGACGAGCTGGCGCTCGTCGAAGCGGCCGACCTCTTCAACCAGTCGGACGTCCGCCGCACGGTCGCCGGCGTCGCGAAGAGCCTCGGCGAGCCGCAGGTCTCGATCGTGCCGTTGACCGGCGTCAACGCGGAGACGGTGCTCACCTTCGCATGGGACATCACCTGGTACCAGTACCGCGTCACTCCAGACGCGGCCCAGCCGGTGCGGATCGCCGACCGCGGCCACGACATCGGCGAGGTCGAGTCGGCCTACGCGCACTGGAACGCGCGCTTCGACGAGACCGGTCGTCTCGTGCCCGATCTCGTCACCGTTTGACGGACCCGTACGGCTGATCGTTTCGGGTCGCGGCGCCTCTACACTGGCGCCAATGGCCTCCGTCGCCGCTACGACGTCCGCGATCGACCTGCTCGAGCGCCTCGGGGTCGATTCGGAGCTCGTCACGGGCGGCGACCTCGCCGTCCGGACACCGATCACCGGCGAGGAGATCGCGCGCGTCGCGCGCACCAGCGAGGGGGAGACCGACGCAGCCGTCGCGCGCGCCGTCGCCGCCTTCGAGGCGTGGCGCGACGTGCCCGCGCCCCGCCGCGGGGAGCTCGTCCGGCTGCTCGGCGAGGAGCTGCGCCGCGAGAAGGAGGCGCTCGGCGCGCTCGTCACGCTCGAGGTCGGGAAGATCGCGCAGGAGGGGCTCGGCGAGGTCCAGGAGATGATCGACATCTGCGACTTCGCGGTCGGGCTGTCGCGCCAGCTCTACGGGAAGTCGATTGCGTCGGAGCGCCCGGGGCACCGCCTCACGGAGACGTGGCACCCGCTCGGGCCGGTGGCCGTGATCAGCGCCTTCAACTTCCCGGTCGCCGTCTGGAGCTGGAATGCGGCGCTCGCGCTCGTCTGCGGCGACCCCGTGATCTGGAAGCCTTCGGAGCGGACGCCGCTGACGGCGATCGCGACGACCTCGCTCCTTCGTCGAGCTGCCGATCGCTTCGGCGAGGTGCCGGAAAGCCTCTTCGAGCTCGTACTCGGCGGCGCCGACCGCGCGGTGCAGCTCGCCGAGGACGGGCGGATCCCGCTCGTGTCGGCCACCGGGTCGACCGCGATGGGCAAGGCGCTCGCGCCGCGCGTCGCGGAGCGGCTCGGACGGTCGCTGCTCGAGCTCGGCGGCAACAACGCCGCGATCGTCGCGCCGAGCGCCGATCTCGATCTCGTCGTCCGCGCGGTGCTGTTCGCCGCCGTCGGGACGGCGGGCCAGCGCTGCACCTCGCTGCGCCGCCTCGTCGTCCACGAGTCGGTCGCCGACGACCTCGTCGATCGCCTCACCGCCGCGTACCGGAGCGTGCCGATCGGCGATCCCCGCGAGGAGGGCACCCTGGTCGGCCCGCTCGTCACGGGCGAGGCGTTCGGGCGGATGGAGGCGGCACTCGGCCAGGCGCGTGACGAGGGCGGCGAGGTGGTCGTCGGAGGCGGCCGAGAGCACGCCGACCGGTGGCCGGACGCGTGGTACGCGGAGCCGACCATCGTCCGCATGCCCGCGCAGACCGGCGTCGTCGCGCAGGAGACGTTCGCCCCGATCCTCTACGTCCTCACCTACGATCAGCTGGACGAGGCCGTCGCACTCCAGAATGGCGTTCCGCAGGGCCTCGCGTCGTCGATCTTCACCACCGACCTCCGTGAGGCCGAGCGGTTCCTGGCCGCGGCAGGGTCGGATTGCGGGATCGCGAACGTCAACATCGGCCCGAGTGGGGCCGAGATCGGCGGCGCGTTCGGGGGCGAGAAGGAGACCGGCGGCGGTCGCGAGTCGGGCTCGGACGCATGGCGCGCGTACATGCGCCGTCAGACCGCGACCGTGAACTTCACGAACGAGCTGCCGCTCGCCCAGGGCATCCGCTTCGACGTCTGACCGGTGCCGCGAGGGCCGAGCCTGGACACCGGCGACGCGCGCTGATATATCAGCTCGCGTGACCGGCAACGGCCGAGTCGGTGAGCCCCTCATCGCAGCGTCGGGGATCTGGAAGATCTTCGGGCCGAGGGCGGAGCGCATCCTGGGGACGTCCGACGCCGAGCTCGGCCGCGCGGAGCTCCGCGCGAAGACGGGGTGCGTCGCCGCCGTTCGGGACGTGTCGTTCGACGTCTGGCCCGGCGAGGTGTTCGTCGTGATGGGACTGTCGGGGTCGGGGAAGTCGACGCTCGTTCGCACGCTGATCAGGCTGATCGAGCCGACGGCGGGGGCGATCCGGATCGGCGGTCAGGACGTGACGGCGGCGAGCGCGGCCGAGTTGCGCGAGCTGCGGCGCCACTCGGTCTCGATGGTCTTCCAGCACTTCGGACTGCTCGCGCATCGGCGCGTGATCGACAACGTCGCGTTCGGGCTCGAGATCCGGGGGATGCCGAAGGGTGAGCGGCTCGCCCGTGCCCGCGAGCTGCTGGAGCTCGTCGGCCTGGAGGATGTGGATCAGCAGTTTCCGGACCAGCTGTCGGGCGGGATGCAGCAGCGCGTCGGCGTCGCGCGCGCGTTCGCGACGAACCCCGCGGTGATGCTCTACGACGAGCCGTTCAGCGCCCTCGACCCGCTCATCCGCCGCGACATGCAGGACGAGGTCTGCCGGCTCCAGGAGGAGACCGGGCAGACGATGGTCTTCATCACCCACGACCTGCCCGAGGCGCTCCGTCTCGGCGACCGGATCGCGATCATGCGTGACGGCGCGATCGTCCAGCTCGGCACGCCCGAGGAGGTCGTCGGATCGCCTGCAGACGACTACGTGGCGAACTTCGTGCGCGACGTGCCGCGCAGCCACGTACTCACGCTGCGGTGGATCATGCGCCCGGCCGAGCCGGGTGAGGAGCTCGGGCCGCCGCTCGACGTCTCGACAACGATCAAGGAGGCGATCCCCGCGATCGCCTCGAGCGAACGTCCTGTTGCCGCTGTGGAGAACGGATCGGTGGTGGGTGTGGTCGACCGCGTCGCGGCGCTCGAGGCGATCGCGGGCGAGGGCTGATAGGTGCCACTTCCGGCAATGCCCTCCTGGCCCCTGGCGCGCGATGAGCGGCACCATGCGTCGTCCTCGGTCGCCCCGATACCTTCGGGTATCGGGGCTCCCTGCGTCCTAGCCTGGCTTGCTCCTCGCACCCCAGTGACCAGGCAGCATCACCGGAAGTGGCACTGATGTCCGTCGTCGCCGACGCCGCCACGGCAGGCGCGACGCCGTCGCTCCTCGTCGAGCACCGTCCCTGGTGGCGCAGTCGCGTGACGCTGACCGCGGCCATCGTCGGCGTGATGCTCGTCTGCTACTTCGCGCTGAAGGCGGAGTACCCGTGGCCCGCGTCGCTGACCTGGAACTCGCTGCCGACGCACCTGAACGACTTCCAGACCTGGCTGGTCGATCAGCGGAACGCCGAGAGCCCGAGCTTCGTGATCCGCGCGTTCAACGGCTTCGCGGACTTTCTCGACAGCCTCGTGACGTGGTTCACGAGCTTCCTCGGATGGATGACGTGGGTCGGGGTGTCGGTCGCCGGCGTCCTTGTGTCGCTGCGCTTCGGCGGCGTTCGCGCCGCGGTCTGGGCGCTCGCGGCCTTCGTCGTGTTCGCCGCGTCCGGGCTCTGGCTCGAAAGCATGCAGACCCTCGCGCTGATGCTCGCCGCGGTTGGTCTCTCGCTCCTCGTCGGGATCCCGCTCGGCGTGCTCGCAGGACTCTCGACGCGCTTCGAGCGCGCCGTCACCCCGGTGCTCGACGCGATGCAGATCATCCCGGCGTTCGCCTATCTGATGCCGGTCGTGATCCTCTTCTCCGTCGGGCCTGGTGCGGCAGTGATCACGACGATGATCTACGCGATCCCGCCCGCGATCCGCATCACCGCGCTCGGCATCCGCGGCGTACCGGCCAACACGGTGGAGGCGGCGCTCGCGATGGGCTCGACGCCGGCGCAGACGCTCGCGAAGGTGCGCCTGCCGCTCGCTCGGCGGATGCTGCTCCTCTCCGTCAACCAGACCATCCTGTTCGCGCTCTCGATGGTCGTGATCGCCGGCCTGATCGGCGGCAAGGGCCTCGGCGACGTGGTGACGAGTGGCCTCAACTCGTACCCCGCCCTGGCACTCCTCGCGGGCCTCGTGATCGTCGTCATGGCGATGGCGCTCGACCGGGTGACGGAGTCGGTCGCCGAGCGGACGAACCCCGCCCGCCGCCATCTGACCGACGAGCGCCGCCGAAAGCTGCGTCTCGCCTCGGTCGCCACGGGGATCGCCGTCGTGGCGGTGGTGGTCGTCGCGCGTCTGCTCGGCGTCGGCGCCGACTACTCGCGCACGACCGCGCGCGACTGGCTCCTGGCAAGGATCCAGTCCGTGCTCGACTACGTCCAGAACCCGGACACGGCGCTGTTCCAGGTGACGAGCTGGATCGGCGACCACATCGTCCAGTACGGGCTCGTGCCCTTCCGGAACTTCCTCGTCGAGACGCCGTGGCCCGCGACGCTGCTCGGGATCACGCTCATCTCGCTGGCGGTGAGCGGACGGCGCTCGGCGATCACGACATTCCTGATGCTCGCCGTGATCGGCGTGATCGGCGAGTGGAGCTCGGCGATGGACACTGCGTCCCAGGTGCTGGTCGCCACCGTGCTCACCGTCGTGATCGGCCTCGGTCTCGGCGTCTGGGCCGCCGAGAGCCGGACGTTCTCGCGGATCCTGCGGCCGGTCAACGACGTGCTGCAGACGCTTCCGCAGCTCGTGTACCTGATCCCGTTGATCTACCTGATGCCCGTGTCCGTCGTCCCGGGCGTGATCGCCGGCGTGCTGTACGCCTTTCCCGTGGTCGCGCGCCTCGTCGAGAACGGCGTCCGCAACGTCGAGGCGAACACGGTGGAGGCGGCCGAGTCCTTCGGTGCCACGCGGAGCCAGGTCCTGCGCAAGGTCAAGGTGCCCCTCGCCCAGGACGCGATCATGCTCGGCGTCAACCAGGGCATCATCATGGTGCTCGCCGTCGTCGTCATCGGCGGGCTCGTCGGCTCGCCGGGTCTCGGCTACGAGGTCGCGCAGGGCCTTGCCCGCTCCGACTTCGGGCTCGGGGTGCTCGCCTCGGTTGCGATCCTCGCGCTCGGGATCACGCTCGACCGTGTCACCCGGGGCGCACGTCGTGCGCAACTCGAGGAGGGGCCGTGACGTCACAGTCGGTGGGCCGCGAGAAGGCGGCGTCGCCTTCGATCCACACGAAGCACGAAGGAGGTCGGATGTCGAAGTCAGGAACACGACCGGTGCGCCTCGCGCTCGCAGCGCTCGCACTGGTCGTCGTGGGCGCGCTAGGGGTCTCCGCGAGCGCGTTCGGCCGCAGTAACGCGAAGAGCTGCGGCACGGTGACGCTGGACGAGAACGCGTGGGCCGGTGCGACGGCCAACGTCTACGTCGTCAAGTACGTCCTCGAGAAGAACCTGGGATGCGAGGTCAACATCGAGAAGCTTCCGGAGAGCACGCCGCTCTTCCAGGCGATGGCGGACGGCAAGGTCGACGTGCTGCTCGAGGACTGGAACAACATCCAGCTCAAGGTCAACCAGAAGTACGTCAAGAGCGGGCAGCTGATCGACCTCGGCTCGAACGGCGTCATCGGCCACATCGGCTGGTTCGTGCCGACGTACCTGATGAAGCAGTATCCGCAGCTCAAGACCTGGCAGGGCTTGAAGGGCAAGGAGAGCATCTTCAAGAGCCCGGAGTCGGGTTCGCAGGGGATGTTCCTGGGCGGCGACCCGTCGTACGTCCAGAAGGACGCCCAGCTGATCAAGCAGCTCGGCCTCGACCTCAAGTTCGTGTCCGTCGGCGCGGAGCCGGCGCAGGTCGCCCGCTGGAGCCAGGCGTACAAGCAGAAGAAGCCGATTCTCTTCTACTGGTACACGCCGCAGTACCTGAACACGGCGTACCAGCTGTCCGAGATCAAGCTGCCGGCGCGCAGCAAGAAGTGCGTCGACTCGTACAACCCGAAGCTCGGGAGCAACTGGAGCATCTACCGGTGCGCGTACGGGCAGACGATCATCGAGAAGGTGATCACGTCGAAGTTCGCAAAGTCGGGCTCACCGGCCGTCGGCGTGATCAAGCGCTGGAAGTGGTCGGCGAACGACCAGAACACCGTCGCGAACCTGATCGCCGGCAAGCACATGGACCCGGAGAAGGCGGCCGAGCAGTGGGTCAAGGCCAACCCGGGCAAGGTGAAGGCCTGGCTCGGCAAGTGAGGTAGCGCTGTCTCGTGTCCTGCCCGCGTTCGGGTGCGGGCAGGACACGGGCTCGCCCACGCGATGAGCACGCCGACGCTCCACATCAACCGACCCCGGCTCCCGGACGAGCAGTCGCTCGCCGACCGGGCGTACTACGCGATCCGCGAGTGGATCGTCACGCTCGATCTCGCGCCGGGCTCGGTCGTCAACGAGCGCGACCTGATGGGCAGGCTCGGCCTGGGGCGGACCCCGGTGCGGGAGGCGCTCCGTGACCTCGCCCGCGAGCAGCTCGTCGACGTGTTCCCACGACGTGGGATGTTCGTGTCGGGTGTCGACGTGGGGGACATCGCCGGACTGTCGGAGGTCCGGCTCGTACTCGAGACCGAGGCGGCCCGGCTCGGTGCGGAGCGTCGCAACGAGACCGACCTCGAGGAGACCGCGACGCTGCTCGAAGAGCTCGCCCGGAGCACGCTGCCGGTTGTCGCGAACGCTGCTCGCGCCCGCGAAGCGGGTGCCTTCGGGGATCTGCCCCGCCACAGGCGGGGATCGAGCGGCGGGACTCCGCTTGGCGGAGTCCCGCTCGCGGACAAGGACCAGCGACGGTTGATCGACCTCGACGAGCGGATCCATCGCCATGTTGCGCGCTGCGCCCACAACCCGTTCCTCGAGGCGACGCTGGAGCAGTACTACGTGCTGGCGCTGCGCATCTGGTTCCTCGCGCTCGAGCGTGTCGCGCTCGACGAGGCGATCGCGGAGCATTACGCGATCCTGGAGGCGATCCGCGACGGCGATGCCGACCGTGCCGCAGAGGTCATGCGGGCGCACGTGGTGAGCTTCGAGCGGGCAATCCGGGCCGTGCTCTGACGCCGCCGCGGATGCAGTCCTGGTCCCATCCCGAACCCCCACCCACCCACGGGGCACCGACCGTATGGGCGGATATGTGACGTGTCCGGGCCAACTTCGTGCCGATTCTGTGCGCGGCGCCTCCGAGGCGCGTCGGGCCGGGGTCGTGTACCTTCCGCCGCAGACTGATATATCACCACATGGAGACGCTTCCGCATGAGTGACGCACCCGCCTCAGCCCGCGCCGTCGTGATCGGCTGCGGCATCGTCGGCAACAGCCTCGCGTACCACCTCTCCCGGCTCGGCTGGACGGATCTCGTCCTGCTCGACAAGGGGCCGTTGCCGAACCCGGGCGGCTCGACCGGGCACGCGTCGAACTTCATCTTCCCCGTCGACCACTCAAAGGAGATGACGCAGCTCACGCTCGAGTCGCAGCGGCAGTACGTCGAGCTCGGCGTCAACACCGAGTGCGGCGGCATCGAGGTCGCGCGCACCGAGGAGCGGATGGAGGAGCTCCGCCGCCGCATGGCGTCCGCGAAGTCCTGGGGCATCGACTCGGCGCGCCTCGTCACGCCCGCCGAGATCAAGGGGCTCGTCCCGTACATCGACGAGTCGATCCTCCTCGGCGGGTTCCACTGCCCCACGGTGTCGGTCGTCGACTCGCTCCGCGCCGGGACGCTGATGCGCGAGCGCGCGATCGAGTCCGGGGCGCTCACGGTGCTACCGAACACCGAGGTGTCCGGGATCGACGTCGAGCACGGCCGCATCCGCCGCATCCACACGTCGCGCGGCACGATCGAGGCCGAGACGGTCGTGATCGCCTGCGGCGTCTGGAGCCCGCTCCTGGCGCGAATGGCGGGCGCGCACATTCCGCTCACGCCGATGGTGCACCAGATGATCGACATCGGGCCCGTGCCACGCTTCGAGATGAGCTCGAGCGCGATCGAGTTCCCGATCGTCCGCGACATGGACGTGTTCATGTACGAGCGTCAGGACGGGATCGGCCTGGAGATCGGCTCGTACGCGCACCGCTCGATCGTCCACGACCCGGAGGAGATCCCCTCGATCGAGGCCGCGGCGCTGTCGCCCACGGAGTTCCCGTTCACGCAGGCGGACTTCGACCCGCAGCTCGCCGACGCGCTCGACCTGATGCCCGAGATCGTCGGTGACGAGTCCGTCGGCGTGAAGTACGCCATCAACGGGCTCATCTCGCTGACACCCGACGGGATGCCGATCCTCGGCGAGACCCCCGACGTGAAGGGGCTGTGGTCGGCCGCCGCGGTGTGGGTCAAGGAAGGCCCGGGTGTGGGGAAGTCGCTCGCGGAGTGGATGGTGCACGGCGAGTCGCACATCGACCTCCACTCATCGGACGTCGCCCGCTTCCACGACCACCAGAAGACGCTCGCGCACGTCAAGGCGCGGACGACGGAGGCCTTCCCGAAGACCTACGGGATCATCCATCCCGCCGAGCAGTGGGCCTCCGACCGGAACCTGCGGCTCTCGCCGATGCACGAGCGCGAGAAGGAGCTCGGCGCGGTGTTCTACGAGGCCGCAGGGTGGGAGCGGCCGCAGTGGTACGAGGCCAACGCGCCACTCGTCGAGCGGTACGGCGTGGAGTCGCGCGAGGCCGAGTGGGACGCGCGCTGGTGGTCGCCCATCGTCAACGCGGAGCATCTCGCGATGCGCGAGCACGCCGGGATCTTCGACCTGTCCGCCTTCGCGATCTTCGACGTCTGCGGTGCGGGCGCGCTCGACGCACTGCAGCAGAGTGTTCTTGCGCAGATGGACGTCGCGGTCGGCCGGGTCGTCTACACGCCCGTGCTCTCCCCGGGCGGTGGCTTCCGCTCCGACCTGACGATCATGCGGCTCGGAGACGAGGAGTTCCGCATCGTCACCGGGGGCGCGCACGGGATGGCCGACAGGAAGCTGTTCTCGGACCAGCTTCCGGACGACGGGTCGGCGACGCTGGTCGACGTCACGACGGCGTGGACGACGATCGGGATCTGGGGGCCGCGGGCGCGCGACATCCTCTCGTCCCTGACGTCCGACGACGTCTCGCACGAGGGCTTCCCGTTCGGCACCTGCAGGACGATCGAGATCGGCTCGCAGCTCGCCCTCGCATCGCGGATCTCGTACGTCGGCGACCTCGGCTGGGAGCTGTACGTCCCGATCGAGCAGGGCGCCCGCCTCTGGGACACGCTCTGGGAGGCGGGTCGGCCGCACGAGCTGACCGCGTGCGGCATCGGCGTCTACGGGACGACCGGCCGCCTCGAGAAGTGCTACCGCGCCTTCGCCGCGGAGCTCGAGAGCGAGTACACCGTCGTCGAGGCGGGCATGCAGCGGCCGAAGGTCAAGGACGAGGACTTCGTCGGCAAGGAGGCGCACGTCCGCCACCGCGAGGAGGACCCCGCCGCGATCCTCTGCACGCTGACGATCGACGACCACGCCTCGGCGAGCGGCGTCGAGCGCTACCCG
>DASUZN010000059.1:0-12221 GCA_036376855.1 Gaiella sp.
GGTACGACGCTGCCCATTCGAGCGCCGCGGCGCCGTCGTCGCGGAACTCGGTCACGCCCGCAGCCTTGCGATCTCCCGCCACGGCCGCGTGTTGAGCACCTGCTCCTTCGTGAGCCATGCGCGGCGTGCCTGCGCGACCCCGAGCTCGCGGTAGCCGAGCGCGGCGGTCGAGTGCGCGTCCGTCGTCACCGGCACGAGCACGCCTGCCTCGCCGGCCAGCCTCGCGTGGACGTCGCGCATGTCGAGCCGGTCGGGTTGGCTGTTGATCTCGAGCGCCGTTCCCGTCTCGACGGCCCGCGCGACGACCCGCTCGACGTCGACCTCCGCGCCCGCGCGGCGGTTGAGCTTGCGGCCGGTGAGGTGCCCGACGCAGTGGACGTGGGGATGGTCGATCGCGGCGAGGATGCGCTCGGTGGGGCTCTTGTCGAACGCGTGGTGGAGCGAGGCGACGACCCAGTCGAGGCTGGCGAGCACCTCGTCGTCCACGTCGATCGTCCCGTCAGCGCGGATGTTCGCCTCGACGCCCTTGAGCACCTTGAACGGCTTGACACGCGCGTTGACCTCGTCGATCTCCCGCCACTGCGCCTCCATGCGGCCCTCTCGGAGGTAGTGCGAGTGGTCGGTGAGCGCGAGGAAGCGGGATCCGTTCGACTTGGCGGCGCGCGCCATCTCCTCGATCGAGGCCTTGCCATCCGACGACCAGTCGGAGTGGCAGTGGAGCTCGCCGACGATGTCCTCCGCCTCGACGAGCGTCGGCAGGCTGCCGTCGCGCGCGGCCCGGAGCTCGCCGGAGCTCTCGCGCAGCTCGGGCGGGATCGGCTGGTAGCCGAGGAAGCGGTAGAGGTCGTCCTCGTGCGCGAAGCGGTGCACCACGCCCGTCTCGACGACCGTCACGCCGTACTCGGAGATCGAGAGACCGCGCCGCTGCGCCTCCTCCCGGAGCGCCACGTTGTGGTCCTTCGAGCCCGTGAAGTGCTGGAGCAGGCTCCCGAAGTCCTCGGGCGGCACCACGCGCAGGTCGAGCCGGAGCCCCTGCTTCGTCACGACGGTCGCCTTCGTGTCCCCGCGGGCGGCGATCTCGAGCACCCACGGCAGCGTGACGAAGTGCGCGATCAGCGCGGCCGAATCGGTCGCCGTGGCGATCACGTCGAGATCGCGAAACGTCTCGCGCCCCCGGCGCACGCTGCCGGCGCCGGAAACCTCGACCGCGGCGGGGTGCGCACGCAGCTCCTCGACGACCTCTCGCACGACGGGAAGGCCGACACCGAGCAGGCCGCGCCGCTCCGGCTCGGGGCCGAAACCCTTGGCGAGGGCCTCGAGGATGCGCTCCTCGCTCTTCGCGCCGAGGCCCTGCAGTGTCCGCACGCGCTGCTGCTCGGCCGCCACGCGCAACTCCTCCAGCGTCGTCACGCCGAGCTCGCGCCAGATCCGAGCGGCCGTCTTCGGCCCGAGCCCCGGGAGGCGCAGGAACTGCCGCACCTCCGCCGGCACCTCGGCCCGGCGCTTCTCGAGCGCGGACATCGAGCCCGTCTCGGTCAGCTCGACGATCTTCGACTCGATCGTCGCGCCGATTCCCGGCAGCTCCTTCGCCGTGCCCTGCAGCGCGAGCTCCGCGACGGACGCACCGGTCTCGCGAATCCGGGTTGCCGCGCGGCGGTAGGCGAGCACGCGGAACCCCTGCTCGCCGAGGATCTCCGACACGTCCGCGAGCTCGTCGAGCGCGTCCGCGACGTCTGCGTTCCGCGGGAGCGTCGGCATCCGCCGATCATAGGGACGGGCCCGCGGCCGGTGGAGCGGGCAGACTCCGCCGATGGGCCCGACCCGCGCACTCGTCTGCGTCCCGACGTACAACGAGCGTGAGAACGTCGAGGCGCTCGTCCGTGCGCTCGGCGAGGTGATCGACACAACGCGCGACGGCGTGCTCGTGATCGACGACGGATCGCCGGACGGGACGGGCGAGATCGCCGATCGACTCGCGGCGGAGCTGCCGTGGCTCGGCGTGCTCCACCGGACGCGCAAGGAGGGCATCGGCAAGGCGTACCTCGCGGGCTTCGAGCGTGCCCTCGAAACAGACGCGCAGCTCGTGCTCGAGATGGACTGCGACTTCTCGCACGACCCACACGACGTCACGCGCCTGATCGCCACCTGCGAAGAGGGAGCGGCGGATCTCGCGCTCGGCTCGCGCTGGGTGGCCGGAGGCGGCACGGAGAACTGGGGCCTTGTCCGGCGGCTGATCTCGCGCGGCGGCTCGTTCTACGCTCGCGTGGTGCTCGGTGTCGGGATCCGCGACCTGACCGGCGGGTTCAAGTGCTTTCGCCGCACCGTGCTCGAGACGATCGACCTCGATGCGATCGCCGCGCGCGGCTACGGCTTCCAGATCGAGGGCACCTACCGCGCGCTCCGGGCCGGGTTCCGCGTCGTCGAGATCCCGATCGTGTTCGTCGACCGCCGCGTCGGCGAGTCGAAGATGAGCGGTGCCATCGTCCTCGAGGCGATGCGCCAGGTGCCGGTGCTGCGCTGGAAGGCGCTGCGGGGGACGCTCTAGTGCTCGACGTCACCGACGCGACGTTCGCGACGGAGGTGCTCGAGGCGGGTCTACCGGTGCTCGTCGAGTTCACGGCACCGTGGTGCCGGCCGTGCAAGGCGATCGAGCCGTTGCTCTTGGAGATCGGCCGCGAGCACGACGGGCGTCTACGACTCGCGAGGCTCGACATCGACGTCAATCTCGGCGTACCCGCGCGCTACGGCGTCCTCTCCCTGCCGACCGTGATGATCTTCGTGGCCGGCGACCCGGTGGAGGTCGTCCACGGCGCCCAGCCGCGGCGCCGCTACGCCGACGCCGTCGCCCGCGCCCTGGCCGCGTAACGCGCACGGCATCGTCTACCCTCGCGCCGTGGTCGAAACCGCGGTCGTCGAGGAGCTGCTCGCCGCGATCGGGTCGCGCGACCGAACGCGGATCGCCGCGTGCTTCGCTGCCGAGGCGAAGCTCCGCGCGCTGACGCCCCACCGGCTGCGGGAGCTGGACGGGCCGGAGGCGATCGCGGGCCAGTACGGCTACTGGCTCGATCCGCTCGACTCGTTCACGCTCCTGTCCGGCGACGTCACGGCGATTGCGGACCGGGCACGACTCCGTTATCGGTTCCGCGGGCGCGACCCCGCGAAGGGCTGGCAGGAGAACGAGCACACCGCCTACGCGACGGTCGAGAACGGACGCGTGGCGGCGCTCAACCTGACGTGTGCCGGATTCCGCCCGGCGGAGCCGACCGGCTGACCGCGAAGCAGACCTGGGAGGCGCTTCTCGACGACGCGGTCGAGGTGACCTACCGCGGCTCCGAGCCGGCGCGCCGGGGTCGAACGGGACCGCTCCCGAACGGTCTGCACCCGTCCGTCGTCGAGGCGCTCGCGCGGCGCGGCGTCACGGAGCTGTACGACCACCAGTCGGCGACGTGGGACGCTGCCTCGTCCGGGGAGAGCGTCGTGGTGACGACGGGCACCGCTTCGGGCAAGTCGCTCGCCTTCTCGCTTCCCGTGCTCGACGGGATTGCGCGCGACCGTAGCGCGCGCGCTTTCTTCCTCTACCCGACCAAGGCGCTCGCGCAGGATCAGGCTCGGTGGCTCGCGGGGCTCGGACTCCCCGGGCTGCGGCCTGCGATCTACGACGGCGACACGCCGATCGAGCAGCGCGCGCACGTGCGGCGACGCGCGAACGCGATCCTCACGAACCCGGACATGCTCCACGTCGGCGTGCTGCCGCACCACGACCGGTGGGGCGACGTGCTGCACAACCTCTCCGTCGTCGTCGTCGACGAGGCGCACGTCTACCGCGGCGTGTTCGGCTCGCACGTCGCGAACGTCCTGCGGCGGCTGCGCCGCCTGGCGCTGGCGTACGGAGCCGACCCGCTGTTCGTGCTCGCCTCGGCGACGATCGCGAACGCGGGTGAGCTGGCCTCGCGCCTCACCGGCCTCGAGGTGCGTGTCGTCGACACCGACACGGCTCCGCGCGCGGAGCGCGACATCGTCATCTGGAACCCGGAGCTCCTCGACCCGGATCTCGGCGTCCGTGCGAGCCCGCTCGGGGACGCGTCGAGGCTCCTCGCGGAGCTGGTGGACCGCGGCCTGCGCACGATCTGCTTCACCAAGAGCCGCAAGGCAGCGGAGCTCGTCCACCGCTTTGCGAGCGACCGCCTCGATGCTGCAACAGCGCGGCGGCTGGCGCCCTACCGCGCGGGGTACACGCCCGAGCAGCGCCGCGACATCGAGCGCCGTCTCGTGGACGGGGAGCTGCTCGGCGTGACAGCGACGGACGCGCTCGAGCTCGGGATCGACGTCGGTTCACTCGACTGCGCGATCTCGGTCGGGTTCCCGGGCACCGTCGCGTCCCTGCGGCAGCAGTGGGGCCGTGCGGGGAGACGCACTCGCGGCCTCGCGGTGCTGGTCGCGAGCGAGGACGGGCTCGACCAGTTCTTCGCCGCCGAGCCCGAGGCGCTGCTCCGGCGGAGTGTCGAGGCGGCGTTGATCGACCCGTGGTCACCGCGGATCCTCGACGGACACGTGCTTTCCGCCGCATACGAGGGGCCGCTCACATCCGCAGATGCCGGCGTCCTCGGAGCGGAGGCGCTGGAACGGGCGGCGATCCTTCCCGAGCTCGAGTCGACCCCCGCCGGGTACGTCTGGAGAGGGCGTGACACGCCGGCCGCTCGGTTGTCCCTGCGGTCGGGCGACCCGGAGTCGTTCGTGATCGTGGACGAGTCGACCGGCACGCTGCTCGGCACGGCCGAGCGTGAGCGCGCGTTCTCGACGGTGCACACCGGTGCCGTGTACCTGCACCTCGGCGACGCGTACGGCGTCACCGCGCTCGACCTGGAGACGCGGACGGCGCTCGTCCGCCCGATCGGCGTCGACTGGTACACGCAACCGCGGAAGGAGACGGAGACGACGATCGTCGAGGCGCTGCGCAGCAGGCGCGTCTCCGGCGTCGAGCTCCACCACGGGCGGATCGACGTCTCCGAGCAGGTCGTCGCGTTCCAGCGAAAGGCGATCGCCGACGGCAGCGTGATCGACACCACGCCGCTCGACCTGCCGGCGACGTCGTACGAGACCGAGGGCGTCTGGTTCTCGCCCGGGCCCGAGCTGCTCGAGGGGATCGACACGATGCCGACGCTCGTCTCGGCGCTCCACGCCGCAGAGCACTCGCTCATCTCGCTGCTGCCGCTCTTTGCGATGTGCGACCGCTGGGACATCGGCGGCCTGTCGACGAACGTCCACGAGCAGACAGGCCTGCCGACGGTGTTCGTGTACGAGGGGCATGCGGGCGGTGTCGGGATCGCGGAGCGGGGCTTCGACTGCTTCGAGGAGTGGGTCTCCGACACCGCCAGGCTGCTCGCGCGGTGCCCGTGCCGCTCGGGCTGCCCGTCGTGCGTGCAGAGCCCGAAATGCGGCAACCTCAACGAGCTCCTCGACAAGACCGCGGCGCAGACGCTGCTCGACCGGATGCGCGAGGCGGAGTGACGGGTCCGCGGAGCGGAGGCGTAGGTTGGCGCGGCTTGGCAAACGCGACTGGACGACGAAGTCGGCACGAACTCGGCACGAAGCCGGCACAGACACGGCACGGGTTTGCTGCGATCGTTCCGGTAGGGGGCCGCGTTCCCCCATGGGGGGCGCTGGACCGGGTGCGGCGGCGGCCCGCCCGGCGCGATGTCGATTCCGCCGCCGCGCGATCGTCTTCCGCCCGAGACCGGCAACGCCGACGAAACGGAGGCCCTGCATGGAGTACCTGGCCCTGATCCACGCCGACCAGAGCGTCTGGGAGACGATGACCGACGCCGAGCGCGACGCCGCGTACGAGCAGTACGGCGAGTTCGCCGAGGCTGCGCGGGCCGCGGGGGTGCTCGTCGGCGGCGAGGAGCTCGCGTCGACGGCGAGCGCCACGACCGTCCGTGTCCGCGACGAGCAGCGGCTCGTGACCGACGGGCCGTACGCCGAGGTGAAGGAGGCGCTCGGGGGCTTCTTCATCCTCGACTGCCCGTCCTTCGACAACGCGCTCGACTGGGCCGCGCGAATCCCCGCGGCGGAGCACGGCGCCGTCGAGGTGCGTCCCGTCCACGTCGACCCGGAGGCCTGACATGAAGTACGCGATGCTCGTCTACGGCGACCAGTCGGCCTGGGCGGAGCTCGACGAGGAGGAGGCCGCCCGCCTGCGCGACGAGTCGATGCCGCGCTGGCTCGCGCTCTTCGAGGAGATGGGGAAGGCCGATCCCGAAGTCGCGGGCCGCGAGCTTGCGGCGGCCTCCGAGGCGAAGGTCGTCCGTGTCGTCGACGGCGACCGTGTCGTCACCGACGGTCCGTTCGCCGAGACGAAGGAGCAGATCGGCGGGCTCTTCGTGACGACACTGCCCGACCTCGACGAGGCGATCCGCCTCGCCGCGCTCGTTCCGGCGGCGGAGACCGGCTCGCTCGAGATCCGGCCGGTCGTGGAGCGCTGACCACGTCCCTCGAGGCCACGTTCAGAGAGGAGTGGCCTCGTGCGGTTGGGATCCTCACACGCGTCCTCGGGGACCTCGCGCTCGCCGAGGACGCGGTGCAGGACGCCTTCGCCAAGGCGGTCGAGCGTTGGCCGCGCGACGGGACTCCTCGTTCTCCCGGCGCCTGGATCGTCACGACCGCCCGCAACGGCGCGATCGACAGGATCCGGCGCGAGCGGACGTTCGCCCGCAAGGCGGAGCTGCTGGCGCGGCTCGAGGGGGTCCCCGACGAGGAGGACGCGGACGTGAGCACGATCCCGGACGAGCGACTCGCGCTCCTGTTCACCTGCTGTCACCCGGCCCTCGCCGTCGACGCACGGATCGCGCTGACGCTGCGCGAGGTCGGTGGGCTCGAGACCCGTGAGATCGCACGTGCGTTCCTCGTCGGGGAGCCGACGATGGCACAGCGCCTCGTGCGTGCGAAGCGTCGTGTGCGCGACACCGGCATCCCGTTCCGCGTTCCGCCCGACGAGCTGCTTCCGGACCGGGTTCCAGACGTCCTCCACGTCCTCTACCTCGTCTTCAACGAGGGGTACGCCGCGACGGCCGGGGACACGCTGGTGCGTGCCGACCTCTGCACTGAGGCGATCCGGCTCGCCAAGCTCCTGTGCGTCCTCATGCCCGACGAGCCGGAGGCGTTCGGCCTGCTGGCGCTGCTTCTCCTCCAGGACTCGCGTCGCCTGGCGCGCGTCGGGCCGGACGGCGAGCTCGTCCTGCTCGCCGACCAGAAGCGCTCGCTGTGGGACCAGCGGACGATCGACGAAGGGCTCCGTGTCCTGCGCCGCGCGGAGGCACACCGGCGGCCCGGTCGGTATCAGCTCCAGGCGGCGATCGCGGCAGGGCATGTCGAGGGAACGGATCCCGGGACGATCGCCGCGATCTACGACGCACTGCTCGAGATCGATCCGTCTCCCGTCGTCAGGCTGAACCGGGCGGTCGCCGTCGCGCTCGCCGGCGACGTGGAGAGGGGCCTCGATCTGATCGACGGACTCGAGGAGCTCGACGGTTACGCCTACCTCCACGCCGCACGCGCCGACCTCTTGCGACGCCTCGGCCGGAGCGACGAAGCCGCAGAGAGCTACCGAAGCGCGCTCGCGCTCACCGACAACGTCACGGAGCGCCGCTTCCTCGAGCGTCGGCTCCGGGAGGTCGAGAGCCAGGGCGTGGACGGCCGGTGACTGCGACCTCCCGCGATTCCGCCGTGCGATGGTGGGACGTGATGCCGGAACGGCGTGAGGCAGCCGGAGGGACACTCGTCGTCGTCGGCGGCTTCGCGGCCGCGTACGTGGCGCCGCTCGACGAGCGAGGCCGCGTCCTCGTCGACGCGACGCTGGGCGTGGAGGGCGCCGAGCCGTACGGCTACCGGACGCTCTGCCAGGTCGCGACGCTCGGCTGGTATGAGGGCATCGCCGAGCTCCCCGGCGTGCGGCTCCGCGACTTCCTCGGTTGGTTCGTCGCGCGGACGTACCACCTGTACGCGCTGCCGACGTTCCGCCGCAAGACGCGCGCCGTCGCCGACTGGACGGTGTCGCTCTTCTTCCAGCGCGACATCGTCGAGCTCTCCGCCCTGGGCCATCCTCGGCACCTCGACCCGTGACGGACGTCGGCTCGCTCTACGGCCTGCGGCTCGGGACGCCGCGACTCGAGCTACGGCTCGGCAGCCGGGCGGAGCTCGAAGCCCTTGCCGAGGTCGCGAAGGCGGGGATCCACCCGCCCGACGAGATGCCGTTCGCCGTCCCGTGGACCGATGCAAGCGACGACCCCGATTTCGTCACCGACTTCGTCGCACACCATGAGCAGACGCTTGCGACGTGGGCACCCGAAGACTGGCGACTGAACCTTCTCGCCTTTCACGGCGGTGCGCCGGTCGGCTCGCAGGCGCTCCGTGCCACCGGCTTCTCGGTCGACCGCACCGTCGACACCGGGTCGTGGCTCGGCGTCGCGAGCCAGGGCCGCGGGCTCGGGACGGAGATGCGGGCAGCGGTGCTCGAGCTCGCATTCGGCTGTCTCGGGGCACACGCGGCGCAGTCCGGCTGGCTCGAGGGCGGCGCCGCCCAGTCCGCCGGGGTATCGGCACGGCTCGGCTACCGGGAGATCGGCATGCACACGGAGAGGCCGCGCGGCGAGCCCGTGGCCCACCACGACCTCGTCCTCGACGCCGCCGAGTGGACGTGCCCTGTCGCCGTCGAGATCGTCGGCGCCGAGCCGTGCCTGACGCTGTTCGGCGCGACGGACCGATGAACCTCAGCGCACTGCGCGGAGCGCGGCGCCCAGCGACTGCCCGCCCTCGAGGACACGCGCGAAGAGATCGCCGTCGCGGGCGACGCGCTCGAGGACGACGTCCATCGTGAACGAATGGAGGTCGAGCCCTGGCACGACCTCGTCCCAGCGGAGTGGCGTCGAGACGGGCGCTCCCGCCCTCGGGCGCACGGAATAGACCGACGCCGTGGTCTTCCCCGGGCCGTTCTGGTTCGCGTCGACGAGAACACCGCGGCGCTTGGCCCTCGTCCACTCCGTCGTCACGAGTCCCGGGTGCGCGCGTGCCAGCGCCCCGGCCACGATCCCCGCGAACTCGCGCACCTCGTCGAACCCGTGCCGGCGGGCGATCGGGACGAGGACGTGGATCCCGCGGGAACCGCTCGTCTTCGGCACCGACTCGAGCCCGAGCACGTCGAGCGTCTCCCGGACGAGCAGCGCCACCTGGACGACGTCGCCGAACGTCGCTCCCTCGGACGGGTCGAGGTCGAACATCACCCAGTCGGGCCGCTCGGGCCGATCCACGCGCGAGGCCCACGTGTGCATGTCGATGCAGCCCATGTTGACCATCCAGAGCAGGGCCAGCTCGTCGTCGACGAGGGCGTAGTCGATCACCTTCTTCTCGCCTTCGCGCGTCGACGCCGGAAAGGCCGCGGTCTCGATCCAGTCGGGGATGTGCGAGGGCGCCTGCTTCTGGAAGAAGCTCTTGCCCTGCCAGCCGTCGGGGTAGCGCTTCATCGTGAACGGCCGCTTGCGGAGGTGTGGGACGAGGACCTTCGCGACATCCCGGTAGTAGGCGAGGAGCTCGCCCTTCGTGATGCCCTCGTCCGGCCAGAACGGCTTGTCGAGGTTCGAGAGGCGCAGCGTCCGCTTCCCTTTGCGGATCTCCTCGCCGATCGGAGGTCGTTCCACCGGGACATCGTCGCGGATCCCGAGGAAGACGGGCGCGCGAAGCCGGCCCTCTCGCGTCCGCTCGGCGAAGGTCACCTCGGCGGCAAGCCTCGGCTCGACCCAGGTCACGTCGGCGGCGCGTACACGGGGCATCCGCGGTGTCGAGGCGAGCGGCGACGTCGGGCGCGAGAGCGGGCGCAGGACGGCTAGCAGCGCGTCGACGTCCCCGTCGCCGAGACCGGAGCCGACGTTGCCCGCCCAGTGGAGCCCGTCCGCCTCCCGTCGGCCGAGGACGAGCGCACCGAGCTTCGCCCGCCGCCCGGTACCCCGCGTGAAGCCGACGATCGGGAAGTCGTCCTCCAGCCTGAGCTTGAGCTTCTGCCACTCGGGCGTTCGACGACCGGGACGGTACGGTGCGTCGGCGCGCTTCGCGACGACGCCCTCGAGGCCCTGAGCCGTTGCTGCGTCGAGCAACGCCGGCCCGTCGTCGAAGGCGGGCGACAGGCGCACGGCGTCGGACGCCGGGTCGAGGACGTCCTCGAGCAGCCGTCGTCGCTCCGTGAGCGGGCGCCGGTAGACCGGTTCGCCGTCCAGCACGAGCAGGTCGAAGACCATCAGGACGAGCCGGCCCGAGCCGGACTGCAACGATTCGAAGCGGGCCGCGCCGGACTCGTCGAGCGCGCAGACCTCGCCGTCCAGCACGGCCGACGGCGTGCGCACGGCATGCACGACCGCGCGGGCGACCTCGCGGAAGCGCTCGGTGAGATCGTTGCCGTTACGGCTCGTCAGGGTCGCGACGCCGCCGCGGAGCGTGACGATGGCGCGGTAGCCGTCCCACTTCGGCTCGTAGAGCCAGCCGGGGCCGGCCGGCAGGTGCTCGGTCAGCGTCGCGAGCTGTGGACGAAGCTCCGGCGGCGGAGCATCCCCGGCCGCGTCCTTGCGGAGCAGGAGCCAGTTGCGCTCGTCGCCGTCCAGCCGGGCGGGCACGAGCGTCCAAACGCCGTCGACGCGCTCTCCGTGGAGGTGAACGGTCAGCCCGCCGTCTCGCTTCTCCTCGAGCAGCTCGTATGTCCCGCGATCCCAGATCTCCACCGTCCCCGCGCCGTACTGGCCCGCGGGGATGACACCTTCGAACGAGCCGTAGTCGAGCGGGTGGTCCTCGACGTGAACCGCGAGATGCCGCTCGCCGGCCTCGAGCGGAAGGCCCTTCGGGACGGCCCAGCTCGCGAGCGCTCCGTCTCGCTCGAGCCGGAGGTCGTAATGGAGCCTCCGCGCGTCGTGGCGTTGGATCACGAACAGCGGCGCGCCGCTCGATTCGTCACCGCCGAACGGCTCCGGCGTCCGCGCGGGATCGCGCTTGCGCCGGTAGTCGCGTAGCTCGGCCATCACCCGCGATCATCCCACGGCGAGTCACCCGGAAACGGCACCAGTCCTTCACACCTTCGCAACAGGTGGAAGAAAAGTCCTGGAAATCTCGTGTTTGACGGCCGGGGATAAGCCTGTGGAAAGTGTGGAGAGCTGCGTCAGGGCCTGTCAGACCGACGCGAGGACGCCCATCGAGCGGAACTTCGCCCGCCGGGCGCTTCGCAGCTCGTCCGCGGGGACGTCGGCGAGCTCGTCGAGGTGCGCGACGAGCGACTCGCGGAGGAGCACCGCCGCCGCATCGTGGTCGACCTGCGCGCCACCCTCCGGCTCGGGGACGATCCCGTCGATCACCCGCAGCTCGAGACAGTGCGCAGCGTCCGGCTTGAAGGCGGATGCGGCCTTCTTCGCCTGGGCGGCGTCACGCCAGAGGATCGACGCACAGCCCTCGGGCGAGATCACCGAGTAGATCGCGTTCTCCTGCATCAGCACCCTGTCGGCCACCGCGATCGCGATCGCGCCGCCCGAGCCGCCCTCGCCGATCACGATCGAGACGGTGGGGACGCCGAGGCGCAACATCACCGCCTGCGACCGTGCGATCGCGCCGCCCTGGCCGTGCTGCTCCGCGGCGATGCCCGGATAGGCGCCTGGTGTGTCTACCAACGTGACGAGCGGGAAGCCGTGGCGATTGGCAAGCTCCATCGTGCGCATCGCTTTCCGGTAGCCCTCGGGGTAGGCCATGCCGAAGTTGCGGACGGCGCGCTCCTTCAGGTCGCGGCCCTTCTGGTGGCCGACGAGGGCGACCGTGCGGCCGTCCAGCGAGCCGATACCCGCCACGATCGCGTGATCGTCCATTCTTCCCCGGTCGCCGTGGAGCTCGAACCAGTCGTCGAGGATCCGCTCGACGTAGTCGAGCGTGTACGGCCGCTTCTCGTGGCGCGCGAGCTCGACGGAGCGCCAGATCTCCTCGTCGGTCGTGTCCTCGCGGAGGCGCTCGAGCTGCCGCTGGAGCCGCTCGAGCTCGGCCGAGAGCTTCGTGCCGCGGAGGAGCTTGACGCCGGAGAGCTGCGCCAACCGATCGCGCAGGCCGAGCTCGGCCTCCTGGCTCATCTCGCCGCCCCGAACAGCCGCAGGAGCCGCGCGAGCGTCGTGCGCAGGTCGCCGCGCTGCACCACAGCATCGACGTGGCCG
>DASUZN010000060.1:0-2772 GCA_036376855.1 Gaiella sp.
GGGTCGACGACCTCCTCGGCCGGCTCACGCTCGAGGAGAAGGTGGCGCAGCTCGGCAGCCGCTGGGTCTGGGAGCTGGCAGACGACCAGGGGCGACTCCGGCCGGAGGCGAACGCACTGCTGCGCGACGGGCTCGGCCAGGTGACCCGCGTCGCCGGTGCGAGCGGGCTGGGGCCGGAGCAGGTTGCCGAGCTCGCCAACACGCTCCAGCGGACGCTCGTCGAGGAGACGCGCCTGGGGATTCCGGCGATCGTCCACGAGGAGATCTGCTCGGGCCTGATGGCGCGGGACGCGACGGTCTTCCCACAGGCGATCGGGCTCGCGAGCACGTGGGAGCCCGGACTGGTCGAGGAGCTCGCGGACGCGGTCCGGACGCAGATGCGGGCGACGGGCGCACACCAGGGCCTCGGGCCCGTGCTCGACGTCTGCCGCGACCCCCGCTGGGGCCGCCTCGAGGAGACGTTCGGCGAGGACCCGTATCTCGTCGCGCGCATGGGCGTCGCGTTCGTGCGCGGCCTCCAGGGGACGGACCCCGCCTCAGGGGTGATCGCCACGGCCAAGCACCTCGTCGGCTACGGCGCATCGGAGGGCGGGCGGAACTGGGCGCCCGCGCAGATCCCGCCGAGGGAGTTGCACGACGTCTACCTGCATCCATTCGAGGCGGCCGTCCGCGACGCGGGCGTTCGCTCCGTGATGAACGCGTACAACGAGATCGACGGCGTCCCGTGCGCCGCGGACCGCGAGCTCCTGACGACGCTCCTCCGCGAGGAGTGGGGGTTCGACGGCTGCGTCGTCGCCGACTACTTCTCGGTCCGCCAGCTGGCGGACTACCACCGCTTCGCGCTCGACGCCGCGGACGCCGCCGTCCAGACGCTCGAGGCCGGCATGGACGTCGAGCTCCCGAGCACCGACTGCTACGGGACGCCGCTTCTCGACGCGGTGAAAAGTGGCGCCGTCACCGAGGCGACGGTCGACACCGCGGTCCGCCGCGTGCTGCGATCGAAATTCGAGCTCGGGCTGTTCGAGAGCCCGTACGTCCAGACCACCGCGGCGGCCGCGACGAGCAACACGCCGGAGCAGCGCAGCCTGGCCCGCACGACGGCGCGCAAGAGCCTCGTCCTCCTTCGGAACGACGGCACCCTGCCGCTCCCCGCCTCGGTCGGCTCCGTGGCCGTGATCGGCCCGTCCGCCGCCGATGCCCGCAACCTGTTCGGCGACTACGCGTACCCCGCGCACGTCGAGTCGCTGCGGGTGCTGCTCGACAGCGGCGGCGATCCCTTCGCGCGCGAGACAGACGACGCGGCCGCGGCGCCCGCGTTCGACGTGGGCGCGCCGACGGTGCTCGACGCCCTCCGCGCTCGGCTGGGGTCGCGGGTGCGGTACGCGCAGGGCTGCGACGTCGGTGGCAGTGCACGCGACGGCTTCGCGGAGGCGGTCGCGCTCGCGCGGGAGGCAGACGTGGCGGTGCTGGTCGTGGGCGACAAGTCCGGTCTGACCGACGACTGCACGAGCGGCGAGACCCGCGACCGCGCGTCGCTCGACCTGCCGGGCGTGCAGCAGGAGCTCGTCCGGGCCGTGCTCGAGACGGGCACCCCGGTCGTCCTGGTGCTCGTCGCCGGCAGGCCTTACGGCGCGGCGGCGCTGCACGACGCCTGTGCCGCGGTGCTGCTCTCGTGGCTCCCCGGCCAGGAGGGCGCCGACGCGATCGCGGACGCGCTCGTCGGGGAGTTCAGCCCGGGAGGGAAGCTGCCGGCCTCGTATCCGCGGTCGTCCGGCCAGCTGCCCGTCTTCTACGGGCACAAGATCTCGGGCGGGCGGTCGCACTGGAAGGTGGACTACGCGGACGAGCCGACGGCGCCCCTCTACCCGTTCGGCCACGGCCTCTCCTACACGACCTTCGAGCTGCGCGACGCCGCCGTCCGCCGCGCCGACGTCTCCTGGTCGGAGACGGTCACTGTCGACGTCACCGTCGCGAACACCGGCGAGCGCGACGGCGACGAGGTCGTCCAGCTCTACGTCCACGACACGGCGGCGAGCGTGACGAGGCCCGTGCTCGAGCTCAAGAGCTTCGCCCGCGTCACGCTTTCTGCGGGAGGGTCGGCAACCGTCACGTTCGAGGTCCCCGTCGGCCAGCTGGGGTTCCACGGCCGTGACCTCGAGTTCGTCGTCGAGCCCGGCTCGTTCGAGTTCCTCGTCGGCACCTCGTCGGCCGAGGTCGTGTCCGCCGGATCCGTCACGGTCGTCGCCGACTCGTCGTCGGCCGCACCCGCGAAAGCGTTCGACGGCTGGGTTACCGTGCGGTGACCGTGGATGTCGACACACCGCGAGACACCGGCGAGGCCTCGCCCGCTTCCCGGCGCGACGGCGACGGCATCCGCCTGGAAGGCGTCACCAAGGTGTTCGGAGCGGACGTCACCGCAGTGGACGACGTCAGCCTCGACATCGCCGACGGCGAGTTCATGGTCCTCGTCGGTCCCTCGGGTTGCGGCAAGTCCACCCTCCTCCGGCTGATCGCCGGCCTCGAGGCCGTCACGGCCGGCCGCGTCTTCATCGGCAGCGCCGACGTCACGGACATCAGGCCGCAGGATCGTGACCTGGCGATGGTGTTCCAGAACTACGCCCTCTACCCGCACATGACGGTTGCGCAGAACCTCGCCTTCGGGCTGCGCCTGCGACGGATCCCGAAGGCCGAGCGCGCGCGCCGCGCGCTGGAGGTGGCGAGGAAGCTCGCGCTCGAGGAGCTGCTCGACCGGAAGCCGAGCGAGCTGTCCGG
>DASUZN010000061.1:0-2926 GCA_036376855.1 Gaiella sp.
CATCAGGATCGCCTCCGCACCGATCTCCAGGGCGCGAAGCGCGGCGGCCGTGTCGGTCGTGAAGAACGGGTTGCCCGTGCCGGCGGCGAAGATCACGACGCGGCCCTTCTCGAGGTGGCGCATCGCGCGCCGGCGGATGTAAGGCTCGGCCACCTCCGAGACGGTGACCGCGGACTGGACGCGCGTCTGCGCGCCGAGGCGTTCGAGCGCGTCCTGCAGCGCAAGCGCGTTCAAGAGCGTCGCCAGCATGCCGGCGTAGTCCGCAGTGGCACGGTCCATGCCCTCGGCCGCAGCGCTCATGCCCCGGTAGAAGTTCCCGCCGCCGACGACCACGGCGATCTCGGTTCCGGCGGACTGGACCGCGAGCACCTCCCGCGCGATCGACGACACGGTGTGGGGGTCGACGCCGTACTCGCGGTCCCCCATCAGGCTCTCGCCCGAGAGCTTGAGGAGTGCCCGGCGGAACGCGGGAGCGCCCTCGGAGGGCCGCTCCACCAGCTCCTCGGGCTGTGTGCTCACGACCCGGCGACCGAAACCCGCGCGAACGTCGTGACGCTCGCCCCCGCCTCCTCGAGCGCCTTGCCGACCGTCGCCCCGGCGTCGTGGATCCACGCCTGCTCGAGCAGGACGCCGCCCGGGGCGGCCGCGAAGAAGCGCTTGGCGAGCATGCCGTCGACGATCTTCTCACGTGCCTGCTCCGGCTTCGAGGCCAGCTCGTCCGAGTTGAGGTAGATCTGCCGCTCGGCCTCGACGATGTCGGCCGGGACGTCGGCCCGGGCCGTGTACGACGGGGCGGCGAACGAGACGTGCATCGCGACCTGCCGCGCGAGCTCCTCGGTTCCCCCCTCGAGCTGGACGATCACGCCGATCTTGTTGGCCGGCGGGTGGACGTAGGCGGCGAGCGTGCCGCCCTCGAACCGCTCCGCCCCGGCGATCACGATGTTCTCTCCGAGCTGGGCGATCAGCTCACTCCGCTCCGCGTCGAAGCCCTCGGCCGCCGCCGGACCGTCGGCGTGCACGGCACGGAGCACCTGCTCGCCGAACGCCTTGAACGCATCGTTCTTCGACACGGGCTCCGTCTCGCAGCCGAGGCCGACGATCGACGCCTTGCCGGGCTCGACGATGACGCCGACGAGGCCCTCGGTCGTGGCGCGATCGGCGCGCTTGCCGGCGGCCGCCATGCCCTTCTCGCGCAGGAGCGTCCTCGCTGCCTCGAGGTCGCCGCCCGTCTCGACGAGCGCGCGCTTGCAGTCCATCATCCCCGCGCCCGTCGCCTCGCGGAGCTCCTTGACGAGGGCGGCGCTGATCTCGGCGACGCCCGTCACGCCTGGGCTCCGTTCTCGACCGCGACCGGCTCCTCGCTCGCCGCGCTCTCGTCCGCTGCGTCCTCGGCCGGCTCTGCGGCGTCGGGCTCGGCGGCTGCTGCGGGCTCGGGCTCGGGCTCGGGCTCCTGCGTCGGCGCCGCTGCGATCTCGGCTTCCGTCACCTTGGTCTTGCCGGCCTCGATGCCGTCGGCGATCGCACGGACCACGAGCGAGCACGAGCGGATCGCGTCGTCGTTGCCGGGGACGACATAGGTCACCTCGTCGGGATCGCAGTTCGTGTCGACGAGCGCGATCACCGGCAGTCCCAGCCGCTGCGCCTCGCGCAGCGCGAGCTGCTCCTTGCGCAGGTCGACGATGAACACGGCGTCGGGCTGGCGCTTCATCGTGGAGACGCCGCCGAGGTTCGCCTCGAGCTTCTCGAGCTCGGCGCCCATCGCGATGCGCTCCTTCGCCGGCAGGAGGTCGAGCTGGCCCTCCTCCTTCAGGCGACGAAGCTCCTGCAGATACGAGATTCGGTCTGCGATCGTGCGCCAGTTGGTGAGCAGGCCTCCGAGCCAGCGGTGCGCGACGAACGGCTGGCCGACGCGCGTCGCCTCGCGGACGACCGCCTCCTGCGCCTGCTTCTTCGTCCCCACGAAGAGGATCGAGCCGCCGCGCTCGGAGATGTTCCGCGCGAAGTCGTGGGCCTCCTGGAGCAGCGCCTGCGTCTGCTGGAGGTCGATGATGTAGATCCCGCCGCGCTCGTCGAAGATGAAGCGCTTCATCTTCGGGTTCCAGCGGCGCGTCTGATGGCCGAAGTGCACCCCGGCCTCCAGTAGCTCCTTCATGGAGACGACTGCCACGTTGCGTCCTTTCGGTTGATTGCGGTGCGCCGGCGGGCGCAGACGGAACCGGGCTGGAAAGCGCCGGCACCCCCGTCCGGAGGCTCGCCGGGTCGGCGGGTCTGAACCGGGGAATCGTAGCGGCTATGCCGCGCGTGCTCGTTCGAGCGCCGCCTCGAGGTCGGACGGCAGCGGCGAGGAGCGGTCGATCTCGGCCCCGGTGAACGGGTGCTCGAAGCGGAGCCGGTGGGCGTGCAGGAACTGGCGCTCGAGGCCCAGGTCGCCGGCGACGCCGTAGACGGGGTCGCCGCAGACGGGGAGGTCGATCGCCTCGAGATGGACGCGGATTTGATGCGTGCGCCCGGTCTCGAGCCGGACCTCGAGCAGCGCACGCCCTCCGAGGATCTCCTGCACCTCGAACCACGTGACCGCGTCACGCGGCGTCTCGGTGTCGAGCGAACGGCGCGTTCGGTCGCGGCGGTCGCGGCCGATCGGCGCCTCGATCCTGCCGGTTCGGGATCGTGGCGACCCCTGGACGAGCGCGAGGTAGCGGCGCTCGACGCGTCGCTCGCGGATCGCGTCCGCGAGGCGCGCGTGCGCCTCGTCCGACCGCGCGACGACGAGGAGGCCGGACGTGTCGCGGTCGAGACGGTGGACGAGTCCCGGCCGCTCGGGATCTCCGCCCGCCGCGCCGAGCGCGAGCAGCCCGTGCGCGAGGGTCGTGCGCTCGTCCAGGCCGGCGGGATGGGCGACGAGGCCCGCCGGTTTGTCGACGACGAG
>DASUZN010000062.1:0-2270 GCA_036376855.1 Gaiella sp.
GGATCCTCGCCGAGGTTGGGGGCTCCGACGACGAGGATCTCAAGGCCCTCGGGCCCGGCCTCGTAGCCGCGCCACGCACCGGGCGGGACCCGAACCGCGTCCCATTCCTCGAGGTCGACGATCTCGTCGTCGACCTTCATGCGTCCGCCCCCGCGCACGACGACGTACACCTCCTCCTGGGTCAGGTGCGTGTGGCCGTACGGAAAGCGATACCCGGGCGGGACGCGCTGGTAGCTCAGGGCGGAGAGCTCGAGCCCGAGCGCCTTGGTCGCCGCGCGGAACTCCAGGTCCGGGGCGCCGTCGAACCGACCGCCGATGTCCTCGAGGTCCTTCTTGATGTTGCGCAGCGTGAACGGCAAGGCCGGCTCAGACGCCGCGCGGGGCCTCGTCGTCGACCGAGACGCGGACGAGGTCGCGGATCGAGAGCATCCCGACGACGTCGCCGCCGGCAACCACGGGGAGGTGGCGGAAGCCGCCGTGGATCATCAGCGCGGCGGCGTGGCCCGCGCTCTCGTCCGGGCCGATCGTGTCGGGCCCGTGCGTCATCGCCTCACCCACCGACCCCTCGATCGCGCCGGTCGCGACCGCGCGCAGGACGTCACGCTCCGTCACGATCCCGACGAGGCGTTCGCCTTCGGTCACGACGACCGCGCCGACGCGCCGCTCGTGCATGCGCTTGGCGGCCTCGACGAGGCTGGTCGCGGAATCGAGCCCGAGCACGTCCGGGGTCATGATCTCGCCGACGGTGGTCATGCGGCGATCGTAGACCTCGGCCGGCTCGATGGAAAGGAGCGCGTTCATCGCCGCCCTTTCGTCCTTGCCGCGTCGCGGGAGAACTTCGAGAGCGCCTTCCAGCGCTTCCGCTCCTCCGACTGCGCCCGCTTGTCGAGCCGCCGCTCGAGGTGGGCGAGCTCCGCCTCCAGCTTGAGGTAGCTGTCCCAGCGCTCCTGCGCGAGCGTCCCGTCCGCGATCGCGGCCTTGACGGCGCAGCCCGGCTCGCTCTCGTGGCTGCAGTCGGAGAAGCGGCAGTGCTCGAAGAGGGACGTCACGTCGTCGAACGTCTCCTCGAGCGCCTCGTCGGCGACCCAGAGCTGGAGCTCGCGCATCCCCGGCGTGTCGATCACGAGCGCGCCGCCGGGCAACTGGACGAGCTCGCGGCGGACGGTCGTGTGCCTCCCCTGGCCGTCACTCCGGAGCTCTCGCGTCTCGAGCAGCTCATTGCCTGCGAGGGTGTTGACGAGCGTCGACTTGCCGACGCCCGACGAGCCGAGGAGCGCGGCGGTGACGCCCGGTCGGAGGTAGGAGCGAACCGTGTCGAGGCCCTCGCCCGTGACACTCGAGAGCGCGTGGACGGGGACGTCGGCGGCGACCGAGCGGACGGCCTCGAGCGCGGCCTCCGGATCGCTTGCGAGGTCGCTCTTCGTCAGCAGCACCACCGGCTGCGCGCCGCTCTCGCGCGCGAGGATCAGGTACCGCTCGAGACGCCGCAGGTTCAGGTCCTCGTTGAGCGAGGTGACGATGAAGACGACGTCGACGTTCGCCGCGAGCACCTGCTCCTCGGCTGCCTGCCAGGCGGTCTTCCGCGAGAACTTCGTGCGGCGCGGGAGCAGCCCCTGGATCGTCCCTGCGTCCTCGTCGGCCCGCGCGGCGATCGCGACCCAGTCGCCGACGGCGGGAAGGTCGGCCGGCGAGCTGGACTCCTCGTAGAGGCGTCCGGCGACGTCGCAGCGAAGCACGCCGAGCTCGGTGAGCACGTCGTAGGCGCCGCGGTGCTGCACGGCCACGCGGCCCGGGATCAGGCCGTCGGCGCCGTAGGTCTCGAACTGCTCGGCACGGGTCTCGTCCCAGCCGAGCGTGGTGAGGTCTAGCACGGTGAAAGGTCTCCTCTCGGACTACGGAATGAAGGGCGCACACCGGCGCGCCCGTCGCGAGAGGCCCGTCTGGAAGTTCAGGCGACGAGCCGCGCGGGGCGCGGCCGGGAGGAAGCGGTCTCTGTCATCACGGCGACCTCCTTCGTCGGGAACGCACCCAGTATGCCCATCCTCGGGCTACGAGGCGAGCGTCGCGGCCATGGCGCCGTCCAGATCGGTGTCGTGGAAGACGAAGCCGGCGTGCTCGAGTCGCTCGGCCACCGGGCGCTGGCCGCCGAGCAGGAGCTCCTCGCCCATCTGGCCGAACGCGAGCCGAACGGCGAGGGCGGGGAGCGGGAAGACCGTCGGCCGGTGCAGCGCACGCCCGAGCCCCTTCGTGAACTCGCGGTTCGTGACCGA